>CAYXXZ010000048.1:0-22820 GCA_964469165.1 uncultured Porticoccaceae bacterium | reverse complement strand
CGAGGGGCACCTTGAATTCGATGACGCGGCGCTCCTGCACCAGCGGCATGAAGTCATTGTGAACCGCGTTGACACCCTCGGGCGGCAGAACGGGATTTTCCGGCAGGATGATCTGCAGGTTTTCCGAATCCGCATCGATGGTGGAGGTCAGCTCGATGGTGTCGGTAACACCCTTCAGCGACACCCACAGGCCAGAGAAGCGCGACATCGCCCAGGCATAGAGGCCGTACTCGATGAACTCCTGGGTGGTGGAAGGATAGAAAATGGGCACATAGGCGCCCACCAACATCGGGTCTGCAGCGGCCGCGGTGATGGAGGACTTGGCGCCCACATCGTCGCCGGTAAGGATCAGGGCGCCGCCGAACTTGGACGAGCCCGTGGTGTAGTTACCCGCCTTGATGGCTTCGATGGCGCGCTCCGTGCCCAGCATCTTGCCGTACCACAGTGCGAAGACACCGTCGTATTTCTTCTCGGGGTAGAAATCCAGCCATTGCGTGCCCTTCACGGACGCCGCCGCCAACTCTTCGTTGACACCGGGCATGAACTGGATGTGATGCTCTTCGAGCAGCTTCTGCGCCGACCACAACGCCGCGTCGTAGGTGCCGATCGGCGAACCGCGGTAGCCGGTGATGTAGCCGGCGGTGTTGAGGCCCGCAGCCTGGTCGCGGCGGCGCTGGATCAACGGCAGCCGCACCATGGCCTGCAGGGTGCTCAGATAAATCTGCCCTTCGGTCTGGGTGTACTTGTCATCCAACTGTACGGAAGTCTTGGTCATTGCAATGCTACTCGCTTCAATTTCGGTTGTTCGGGGGACTACACGGTGATGTAAACATCGCCGTCCTTGACGGTAACCGGATAGACCTTCAACGGTATTTCACAGGGCATGGCGACGACGCTGCCATCGCGGATGTCGAACTTGCCCTCGTGCCAGGTGCACTCGATGATGTAGCCCTCGAGATAGCCCTCTTCGCCAAGAGACGCGGCACCGTGGGTACAGGTGTCGTCGCTGACGTAGTATTCGGTGTCGTTGACCCGGTAAACGGCCAGGCTCGGCAGGCCCTCGACATCGGGAATGACCTGAATGACGTCGCCGTCATCCACATCATCCGTACTGCACACTCTGATCAGATCGCTCATGAAAGTTCCTCGTAATCTCGAATAGTCAACAATTGCTTACAACGACAGCAGCCGCAGGGCATTTTCCTGCATGATCAGCTTGCTCTCGCGCTCGGAGAGCCCGGCCTGCCCCAGGAAGCCGGGCAGATCTTTCTGGCCGATCTCGGTGGGGCCGTCGGTGCCGGCGACGAAACGATCGGCGCCAAAGGCGCGCACCAGGTAGCCGAGGTATTCGGGGCTGAAGGTCACGGTGTCATAGAAGAACCGTTTTGCGTACTCTTTCGGGGGCACATCGCCGTTGACGCGCATCACCTCAAAGGTCTTCCACACCATGTCGAAGCGGTCGATGATGGCGCCGATGCCGCCGCCGCCGTGGCTGAAGATCAGCTTCAGGTCGGGGAACTTGCCGAGGATGTCCATCATGATGAAGGAGCCGACCACGGAGGTGTTCTCGTGGGGCACGCCGATCACCGGCGCCATCAGCGGCGAGCCGAGCAGGCGGTCGAGGCTGGGCTTGTAGCCGTGGATCAGCGCCACCAGGCCCAGTTCTTCCAGCTTGGCGAAGAACGGATGAAACTTGGGGTCCGCCAGCGAGGTGCCGTTGACGTGGCTGGCCAGCAGCACACCCTTGAGGCCGTGCTCGTTCTTGACCGCGTCGAGCTGGGCGATGGCCTTGTCCACGTCCTGCAGCGCCACGGCGCCGAGGCCCTGAAAGCGATCGGGCGCCCTGCGCACCATATCGCCGACAAAACCGTTCATGAAGTCGGTCAGAACGACGGTCGCCTGGGGATCGAGCCAGTAGGACAGCAACTCGGGCAGAGGGGACAGCACTTCCATGGCGACGCCATTCTTGTCCATCTGGGCGATGCGCTCGTCCACATCCCAGTAGAAACTTTCGAAGATGCGGAACGGCTTGTCGCCGACGAACATCTGCGAGGATTGGTCGTCGACGCGCGTCATGGACGGCCAGGCGGGCTCATTGATACCCGCGGGACAGCGCGGATACTCTTTCGGAACAATATGGGCGTGAAAATCTATGACAGTCATGGTTTCCTGGATATCGATGTGTGTTGATGAGATTGGTTGTTATCTGTCAACCATTGTGTATGTTGACCGGGCGCTGTCGCTGGGCCCGTCAGGACTGCTGGCCGACACCCAAGCACGGGATCGAACCTTGTGAGCGCACATTCACTCACAAAGCGGGCCAGGTTTCGCAGCCCCCGCATTATAGTCAGCCTCTTGCTAAATACCAGCATCGCAACACCCCCTGTCTTCGCTCTATCCGCTCACTCAGGACCATTGGATGGCGCCAGTATAACGGATGTTATAGTGGACTAACAAGTGGCGCCCCGGGCGGAGAATGTCCCCACAGACACTGGCGGCATTCTTGACAGGGCGGGAGCCCCCCCATAGGATGCGATGCTTTCGGCTCAGCCCCAGCCATCCTATGTTGTTACCATTTCACCTTGCCGCCAGAGACGACTTCGACGCCGTCAACCGCTTGATCCTCGAGCAGTTGCACTCGGACATCACCCTGATCGAGAACATCGGCCAGCACCTCATCGACGCGGGCGGCAAACGCCTGCGCCCGCTGCTGGTGCTGCTGGCAGCCCGCGCCCATGGCTACGAGGGCAAGGACCACATCACGCTGGCCGCCATCATCGAGTTCATCCACACCGCCACCCTGCTCCACGACGATGTGGTGGACACCTCCGACATGCGCCGCGGGCGGGCGACGGCCAACGCGCGCTGGGGCAACGCACCGAGCGTACTGGTGGGCGACTTTCTCTACTCGCGCGCCTTTCAGATGATGGTGTCGCTGCGCAACATGGACATCATGGCGATTCTCGCCGACACCACCAACATCATTTCCGAGGGTGAGGTCCAGCAGCTGGTCAACACCGGCAACGACCAGGTGCGCATCGAGGATTATTTCAGCGTCATCGACAAGAAGACCGCCCGTCTGTTCGAGGCCGCCGGCCAGGTCGGCGCCATCATCGCTGGCGCCAGCGGCGACGAGAGCGCGGGCCTTGCCCGCTACGGCCACCATCTCGGCATGGCCTTCCAGCTCACCGACGATGCCCTCGACTACCAGGGCAGTGCCGATGAACTGGGCAAGAATGTCGGCGACGACCTTGCCGAGGGCAAACCCACCCTGCCCCTGATCCACGCCATGAACCACGGCACCCCGGAACAGGCGCAGCTGATCAAGGCCGCGATCCGCCAGGGCGGGCTCGAACATCTGCACGAGGTGAGAAACGCGATCGCCGCCACAGGTGCGATCGAGCACACCCTGGCCATTGCCCGGCAGCACAGCGAAGAGGCGGTGGCCGCGATCTCGGGACTGCCCGCCGGTTCTCATAAAGAGGCGCTCGTCGCACTGGCGGATTTCGCCCATTCACGAAGCTATTGAGGCAGGGCCTCGACAGGCCCCAGGCGACACGCCAGCAGCCCGGTTTCCAGGAAAGACCAGTCCCGCGTCCCTGCCGCCGTGTCGATGAACTCGATCCGGCTGTCCAGGCACTCATCAAGCTGTGTCAGGCTCAGCACACCCTCGGCCCTGTTGATGGCGATGATGCCGTCGCTGGTGATGAACACCCCTTTGAGGCGCATGCACTCGATGCCGGAAAGAACGACAAAAAGCGCCTTGGCGTCGAAAGTGAAGCGCGCATCGAAAATCCAGCCGCAACTGACAAAACCGTTTGCCGTGTTCTCGATACGCAGGTAACCGCACTCTGGCAGGCTCCTCTCCAGCATAGCGACAGCATCGCCATGACTGTGTCCGTGCGCCGCCGCGGCGCTGCCCCTGTGGCGGGACGGCGGCGCCAGCCAATCGCTGTCGAGGCGTCCGTGGGCCATCCGGCAGAGCGGGACCGCGATGCCTCTTTCAGTCAGGTAGCGCTCCAGCCCCAGAGTCTCTTCCTCCGGGTAGAGATCCGCCTTGGCGGCGACGATCCTGTCGGCTACGGCCAATTGCTGATTGAAGGTATCGCTGGCGGTGAAACGCGCATCCGCCAGGTTGCGCGGATCCACCAGGGTGATGACCGCGCGCAAGTCCAGCACACCCCGATACTGGGGCTCCAGTAAAGTGGCGATGACCTCGGCCGGATGTCCCAGCCCGGTCGGCTCGATCAGCAAACGCCGGGGGCGGGCGCGGCGCAGCAGTTCGTTGAGGGCGATGCGCATGGGCAACCCCGCCGCGCAGCACATGCAGCCGCCCGGCACTTCGCGGATGAAGATGCCGGAGCCGTCCGGCGCGGCGGCGCCGAGCAAACTGCCGTCGATACCCACCTCGCCGAATTCGTTGACCAGCACCGCCCAGCGCTCCCGCGCCGGCTTGGCCTGCAACAGGTGCTGAATGGCCGTGGTTTTTCCAGCGCCGAGAAAACCGGTGATGATGTTGGTGGCAACGCCCGTTACGGCGCTCCCGTCAGAGCCGGGGCTGTTCACATCGAAAATCCTGGGTTCAGAAAAGCGAAGAATGCCAGGGCCTGTTAACAGGCCCTAGCTCTCAGCGGCCCGGCACTGGCCACACAGGCCGTGGAGTTCGAGCTTGGGGCCGCGCAGATGGAAATCCACTGCCGCCACGCTGTCCCGCAAGGCCTCGATGGTGTCGTTGCTGATGGCGATCTCCGTGACCCGCTGGCAGTGATCGCAGATCAGGAACTGAGGCGTCTCGTGAGCGTGATCGCACACGATATGGGAGCAGGCGAGGTATTTGTTGCTGGATTCCAGCTTGTGCACCAGATTTTCCTCGATCAGGAAATCCAGCATGCGGTAGACCGACATCACCGGAATACCGTCGCTGAAACGCTCCCGGTAGTGGTCGGCAACATCGTAGGCTGACAACGGCAACTCGGAAGCAGCCAGCACGGCCAGCACGTTCTTGCGCTTGGCGGTCAGCCTCAGCCCCGCTTCGCGGCAGAAATCCTCCGCTTTGCGTATGATTCTTGCAACACCAGCCTCAGACATATCACCCAACCTCGACCTTGCATCGCCACGCTGCCCGTCATGGCCATGACGGTTGTTCATGGCGGCATGATACCACCCGGGCTGCCGGGAGTCCTTCACACCCAAGGCTTCGCACGGTTGCCCACGAGGCCTCATCATGCTCCGCACCATCCGCTCCGATGCTGTTTTTTCGGTCATTTTCATGGCTGCTCCTGCAGCATGGTCACACCATATCCACACCGGATGCTACAAGGTAACATTTTTCTTGCCAAGAAAAAGATATGATGTAACATAATCATCGCCATACGCTCCCACATCCAATACAACCTGAAAACCCGTAACGGAATATCATTCTATGAATACCTTGCCCAAGCCTCTGACCTCGGCCATCCGCCTGATTCTCGGCGCCACTTTGGCCGCCAGCCCCACCTGGGCCTCTGGGGATCAACGCCAGATCGAAGAAATCGAAGTCCGCGCCCTCGGCCTCAAGGAGCGCGCCGACCGCATTGCCTCGCCCTACAGCATCGTCGATGACAAGGCGCTTCTCAAACAGGGCGGCGGCTCCCTGGGCAATGTCCTGAACGGCCAGCCCGGTGTTCATGCCGACACCTTCGGCGGCGGCGCCAGCCGGCCCGTGATTCGCGGCCAGACCGCCCCCCGGGTGACGGTGCTTGCCGACGGCTCTTCCATCTTCGACGCCTCCGGCATCTCGCCCGATCACGCCGTCAGCGCCGACCCGCTGCTGGCGCACAGCATTGAAGTGCTGCGCGGCCCCGCCACCCTGCTCTACGGCGGTGCGGCGATCGGCGGCGTGGTTAACGTGGTCGACAACAAAATTCCCGGCGTTCAGCCGGAACAGCCACTCGAAGGCTTCATCAGCCTGCGCGGCGACACGGTGGCCGACGAGCGCGCCGGGGCCCTCAGCCTGACGGGGCGCGCCTTCTCCAACCTCGTGTTCCACCTGGAGGGCAGCCACCGCGAGGCCGATGACTACCGGGTCGGCGACTGGCACGAGTCCCGCGCCGACGGCACCCGCTCGGAAAGCACCAATTACAGCGGCGGCCTGTCGTGGGTGGGCGATAGCGGCTATCTGGGCATGGCCTATTCCTACCGCAGCGACGACTACGGGCTGCCGGGGCACAGTCACGAATACGAGGATTGCCACCCCCATGGCAGCGCCCTGCATTGCGGCAGCCATGACCACGATCATGATCACGACCATGACCACGATCACGAGCATGGCGATCACGGCTTCCCCACCATCGACCTGGCGAGCCGCCGCATCGACCTGCGCGGCGAAATCCTCGACCCGGTGACGGGCATTGAAAGCATCCGTCTGCGGGCCGCCCACACCGACTACCGCCACCACGAAATCGAGGGCGGCGAGATCGGCACCACCTTCACCAACAAGGGCTACGAGGCGCGCATCGAAGTCCGCCACGCGCCGCTGGCCGGCTGGCGCGGCGTGGTGGGCGTGCAGCACCAGGATACGGATTTCGGCGCCACGGGTGTCGAAGCCTTCATCCCCGACACGGAAATCCGCGCCACCGCCATCTTCGCGGTGGAACATCTGGAGGCCAGCGAACACTGGCACATCGAACTGGGCGGCCGCTACGAGCGCCAGGAGCTGACGCCGAAGAACGATCCCCGCGGCCGCCCGTCGTACGACGACAACGCGCTCTCCCTGTCTGCCGCCGCCATCTGGGAATTCACACCCGGTTACAGCCTGACCTTCGCCGCCGCCCATTCCGAACGCCTGCCCCAGGCCCAGGAGCTGTACGCGCGGGGTGTGCACCTCGCCACCAATACCTACGAATGCGGCCTGGTTTCCCACCCCCTCACCTGTGGCGGCGCCGAAAACAATGCCGACATCGAGACGGAAACCTCACGTAACCTGGAGATCACCCTGAAGAAGAACGCGGGCGACCTGACCTTCAGTGTCGGCGTCTTCCACAATGAAGTGGACGATTACATCTATGCCCGCACCCTCGACCGCCACGAAGACTTCCGCCTCATCAAGTACACCCAGCAGGACGCGACCTTCAGCGGCGGCGAGGCCGAGGTCACCTACCAGGTCAGCGATATCTGGTCGGCCACCCTGTTCGGCGATGTGGTCAGGGCCGAGTTCGACGAGGGCGGCAATCTGCCGCGCATCTCCCCGGCCCGCTACGGCACCCGTATCAACGCCGTGTACGACAGGCTGGAGGGCGAGTTGGAGCTGTACCACGTGGCCCGCCAGGATGACATCGCCGACTACGAGGACAAGACGCCGGGACACGACATGCTCAACCTGACCCTGAGCTATCAGCCGGATCTGGAAGGCCGCTACACCCTGTTCCTGCGGGGCAGCAACCTGCTGGACGAGACGGTCTGGAACCACACCTCGTTCCTGGCCAATACCGTGCCGCTGCCGGGGCGCAACCTCAGCGCTGGCGTCAAGTTCAACTTCTGAGTGCCCTATGCTGAGTTGCACGTTACAGGTTTCACGTTGCATGTGGGTGCCGCATGGCAACAGCGGCGCACTGGCCATACGCCGAGGTACGGACAGTGCCAAGCGCCACGTGCTAGCTCGGTCTTTTTGCGTGCAACGTGAAACCTGTAACGTGCAACTCCCAACCCCATGAACCTATCCCTTTACGAAAGACTGGCCAAACTCCAGGGCGACGAGCCCTGGGGCGCGGTGCTCGACGCCGGCACCGGGCCGGCCTCGCTGCGCTGGCTGCGCACCCTGTCCACTTCCCGCTGGACGGCGGTGACCGCCTCGCAGCAGATGGCGAAAAAACTCGCCGATGGCAGCGAAGGCGGCGCCGCCCCGGACGGGCTGGTGGTCGGCAACTGGCTGGACCCGCAACTGTTGGCGGGAGAGACCTTCGACACCGTGATCGCCGACTACCTGCTGGGCGCCATCGAGGGCTTCGCACCCTACTGGCAGCACCAGTTGTTCGACCGGCTCCGCCCCCTGGTGGGCAAACGCCTGTACCTGATCGGCCTGGAGCCCTACGTCACCCACGTCCCTGAAGACGCGGCAGGCAAACTGGTGTGCGAGATCGGACGCCTCAGGGACGCCTGCCTGTTGCTGGCGGGAGACCGGCCCTATCGGGAATACCCCCTCGGCTGGGTACTGGATCACCTGACCCAGGCGGACTTCCGTATTCTCGGTGCCGAACGGGTGCCGATCCGCTACGGCGAGCGCTTCATCACCAGCCAACTGGACATGTGTTACCGGGCGGTAGGCAAATTCACTGATCGGGGGCTGGCCGTGGCGTTCCTGAAACGGATTTCAGGCCTGTCTCAGCAGGCGATGGCGTTTGTGGAGCGGGAGGGGGGATTGCGTCATGGGTATGATTATATTGTTGTGGCGGAGCCTGGAAGTCGCGTTTTATCTAACGTATAGCTAATGCCAAGCTGAACCCAACAAACCCGGCTCCACAAGACCCGTAGGGGCAATTCATGAATTGCCCCTACACCACAAACGTTGTAGAAAACCATAGAACCGCCCACGCGCCACTCTCGTGGCACCTGAAAATCATCCCCTGATCAACCCCAACAGTTCCGCCGTCTTCTCTTCCATCAGGCGCACATTTGCCCGGCTTTCCACGTTGAGGCGCACCACCGGTTCGGTGTTGGACATGCGCACGTTGAAGCGCCACTCGGCAAAGGACATGCTGAGGCCGTCGGTGCGGTCGATTTCCCCGTCCTGACCGGAAAAATGCGCCTCGATCGCGGCGAGAACCCTGGCCGTATCCGCGACCTCGGAATTGATTTCGCCGGAGCAGGGATAGGCGCGAATGCGCTCTTCCACCCAGCGCGACAGGGATTTTCCCGACGCGGACACCAGTTCGCTCACCAGCAGCCAGGGGATCATGCCGCTGTCGCAGTAGGCGAAATCCCGAAAATAATGATGGGCGCTCATCTCGCCGCCGTAGATCGCGTCCTCGCTGCGCATCACCTGCTTGATGAAGGAGTGCCCGGTGCGGCTCTGCACGGCGCGGCCGCCGTGGTCGCGCACCATGTCGATGGTGTTCCAGGTCAGGCGCGGGTCGTGCACCACAGCGCTGCCGGGGTATTTGCGCAGAAACGCCTCGGCGAGCAACCCCACCAGGTAATAGCCCTCGATGAACTGGCCGTTTTCATCGAAGAAGAAACAGCGGTCGAAGTCGCCGTCCCAGGCGATGCCCATGTCCGCCCCGTGCTCGATCACCGCCTGCGCCGTGGCGGCGCGGTTTTCCGGCAGCAGCGGATTGGGTATGCCGTGAGGGAAGGTGCCGTCCGCATCGTGGTGAATCTTGATGAACTGGAACGGCAGCCTGCTTTCCAGCAGGTCGATGACGGCGCCGGCGCCGCCGTTGCCGGCATTGACCACCAACTTCAGAGGCTTCAGAGCGGCAACATCGATATAGCCGAGAAGATGGTCGATATAGGCGCTCTTGTCCGTTTGCGCACGCAGGCTGCCTCGTTGCGCTGCCTCGGCGAAGGCGCCACTTTCGGCAAGGGCCTTGATATCGGGCAGGCCGTCGTCACCGCTGATCGGGCGGGCGCCTTCGCGTACGAACTTGATGCCGTTGTAGTCGATGGGGTTGTGGCTGGCGGTCACCACCAGGCCGCCGTCGTAGCCGCCGTGGAAGGTGGCGAAATAGATTTCCTCGGTGCCGCACTGGCCGATATGGTCGACATCGCAGCCCGCATCGAGAATGCCGTCGACCACCGCATCGCACAGCGCGGGGCTGCTCAAGCGGATATCGTGGCCCACCACCAGCCTGCGCGCACCCAGCACCTCGGCGAAGGCGCGACCGATGCGGTAGGCGATGTCGGCATTGAGTTGATCGGGAACGCGGCCGCGAATGTCATAGGCTTTGAAACAGGTGAGGCTGGTTGTCACGGATTCTGTTTCCTGTAGATGTTCTCATAAACATAGTTGGTGGCTTCCACATAGCCTTCGACACTGCCGCAGTCGAAGCGCCGCCCCTTGAACCTATAGGCCAGTACCCTGCCCTTTTTCGCCAGTTTGCAGAGGGCGTCGGTGATCTGGATTTCGCCGTTGCGGCCGGGCGCGGTATTGCGCAGGGCTTCGAAGATGTCGGGCGTGAGCACATAGCGACCAATGATGGCGAGATTGCTGGGCGCCTCTTCCGGCCTGGGCTTTTCCACCATGTCGGTGACCGTGTAGAGGTCATCTTCCAGCAGTTCTCCCTGAATCACGCCGAACTTGGAGACATCCTCGGCCGGAACCTCGGTGATCGCCACCACGGATTTGCCAAAGCGCCGGTAAATCTTCACCAGTTGCTCCAGCACGTTGTCCTGGCCCTCGTCCACCAGGCAAAGGTCGTCCGCCAGCACCACGCCGAACGGCTCGTAGCCGACGAGAAGCTCTCCCACCAGAATGGCGTGGCCGAGCCCTTTCATCTCGGGCTGGCGGGTGGTGGCGAAAGTGGCCTGCTGGATCACTTCGCGGATGCAGGTGAGATACTTTTCCTTTTCGGTGCCGGCAATCTGGTGCTCCAGTTCATAGCTGACATCGAAGTGATCGTTGATGGCGCGCTTGCCACGCCCCGTGACGAAACCGATCTGGTCGAGCCCCGCGGCAATCGCTTCTTCGACCCCGTACTGGACGAGAGGCTTGTTGACGATGGGGAGCATTTCCTTGGGCATGGCCTTGGTGGCCGGCAGAAAGCGGGTGCCATAACCCGCCACAGGGAAAAGACATTTCTTGATCATGGACAATCCTTTTGTTCAGCGACACAAAACCACTCGCGACAAGGCCAGTGTGACCCGCCAGTGTTTCAGGTACGTAACAACACATCCAAGGGGTTGCTTTTCCCTTGATCAACAAGGTGTTGACCGGTGAAAAACCGTCCAGTCACTGGACATGACAACGGTTTTCGCTAGAATGTTGCGTCGTTTTGCAGCCGGGGTCAACGCCCCGAAATGCAATCAATACCACGCATAGGAAGATTCCTAGATGGAGAATACCCGCCGCCAGTCCAGCTACAACAGGGAGGAAATCCTCTCTTCGAGCAAGGGCGAACTTTTTGGTGCAGACAGGGCGAGACTGCCCGCGCCCAACATGCTGATGCTGGATCGCATCACCCTGATCACCGACGATGGCGGAATCTACGGCAAGGGCCAGTTGATCGCCGAGCTGGATATCCATCCGGATCTTTGGTTCTTCGACTGCCACTTTCCCACCGATCCCGTCATGCCCGGCTGCCTCGGTCTCGACGCCCTCTGGCAGCTGACCGGGTTCTTCCTCGCCTGGCGCGGCAACGAGGGCAAAGGCCGCGCGCTCGGCGCCGGCGAAGTGAAATTCTTCGGCCAGGTATTGCCCAATGCCAAAAAAGTCACCTACAAGCTGAATATTTCCCGGGTCATCGAGCGCAAGCTGGTGATGGCCATTTCCGACGGCACCGTAGAAGTGGACGACAGGGAAATCTACAGCGCAAAGGATCTGCGTGTCGGGTTGTTCAAATCCACTGACAATTTTTAATTTCAGAGGCTTCCACTAAACTAGCGGACAACGCCCTGGACGGAACACGTAAGGAGTCATCCATGAGACGCGCTGTAATCACAGGTATGGGCATCGTTTCTTGCATCGGCAACGACAAGAAGGCGGTAACCGAGTCCCTCCGGGCGGGCCGCTCCGGCATCCGTTTCAAGGAGGAATACCGGGAAATGGGCCTGCGCAGCAACATCGCCGGCCAGATCGACATCGACCCCGCCGACTTCATCGATCGCAAGAACCTGCGCTTCATGGGCAATGCTGCGGCCTATGCCTATATCGCCATGGACCAGGCCATCAAGGATTCCGGCCTCAGCGACGACATGGTGTCCAACCCCCGCGCCGGCATCATCATGGGCTCGGGTGGCGTATCGGGTGAGAAATTCGTCGAGACCATCGACGTGGTGCGCAACAAGGGCGTCAAGCGCGCCGGCCCTTATCGGGTCACCCAGATCATGGCCAGCACCGTCTCGGCATGTCTCGCCACGCCTTTCAAGATCAAGGGCCTCAACGTCTCCATCGCCTCCGCCTGCGCCACCAGCGCCCACTGCATCGGCGCCGCCGTGGAGCAGATCCAGCTCGGCAAGCAGGACATCCTCTTCGCCGGCGGCTCCGAGGAGGAGCACTGGTCGATGGCCTGCATGTTCGACGCCATGGGCGCCCTGTCTTCCAAATACAACGACACCCCCGAACTCGCCTCGCGCACCTACGATGCCGATCGCGACGGATTCGTCATGTCCTGCGGGGCCGGCTGTGTGGTGGTTGAAGAACTGGAGCATGCCCTGAAGCGCGGTGCCACCATTTACGCCGAAGTCACCGGCTATGGCGCGACCTCCGACGGTTACGACATGGTCGCCCCTTCCGGAGAGGGCGCGGTGCGCTGCATGCAGCAGGCGCTGGCCACCGTCGACGGCCCCATCGACTACATCAACACCCACGGTACCAGCACACCGGTGGGCGACGTGCAGGAGCTCAAGGGCATTCGCGAGGTGTTTGGCGACAACTGCCCGCCCCTGGCCTCCACCAAATCCCTGACCGGCCACTCCCTGGGCGCCGCAGGCGTTCACGAAGCCATCTACAGCCTGCTGATGCTGGAGAACAACTTCATCGCCCCGTCCATCAATATCTTCAACATGGACCCGGAAGTGAACGGCCTGCCCGTCGTCACCAGCCTGCGCGAAAACCAGACCCTGAACCGCGTGCTCTCCAACAGCTTCGGCTTCGGCGGCACCAATGCGACGCTGGTGATGGAGCGCTATAAGGGCTGAGTCTTATAAGCTGTAAGCCATAAGCTTTAAGCAGGAGCACTGTAAGAACTGAGTTCTGCCAGAGTTTAACTTAGAGCTTACAGCTTATGGCTTTCACTCCCGAGGTTATCCCCATGATCGACGACCTGGAGTTTCTCAACAGGCCAGCCGTGAGCGTGACCGACGCCGTGCAGAGCCGCCGCAGCATTCGCGCCTTCAGCAGCCGGCCTGTCGATCCAGCCCTGCTGCGCCGCCTCATCGAGCTGGCGGCGCGCGCACCCTCCGGCGGCAATGTCCAACCCTGGAAAGTCATCATCCTCGGCGGTGGTGAGAGACAGGCACTGTCAGACGCCGTGCACCAGCGCATCGCCGAGAATCCCGCCTACGATTCTCCGGAATACCCCATTTACCCCGCGGACCTCAAAGAGCCCCACAGCAGCCAGCGCTTCAAGGTCGGAGAAGCCATGTACGCGCAGCTCGATATTCCCCGCGCAGACAAGGCGGCCCGCTGGCGGCAGGTGCGCAGGAATTACGACTTTTTCGGCGCTCCTGTGGGCCTGTTGTGCTACGTGGACCGGCAGATGGGCAGCGCCCAGTGGTCGGACCTCGGCATGTTCCTGCAAACCCTGATGTTGTTGCTGCGCGAACAAGGCATCTCCAGCTGCGCCCAGGAGAGCTGGTCGGTATACCACCAGACCGTGAACGCGGTGATCCAGCCGCCACCGGAATTGATGCTGTTCTGCGGCCTGGCCATCGGCTACGCCGACACCGAAGCACCCGTCAATCGCCTGCAATCGGAGCGCCTGCCCGTGCAGGAATTCGCCGATTTTCGCGGTATTTGACGACACGGGAGCCGGAGGAAGTGGAGGCACCTTGCTGATAAGGCAAGCTTTAGATACGGGCTGCGGGCTGGTGTTGAGCTATAAGCTCTAAGGCGCCCCTGTAGATACTCTGTTCCGCGTCAAGCTTTTATGTGCTCCTCACTGAATAATAGTGAGGAGTCAAAAGCGGTTTCATTTTTGATGCAGGCCCACATCCCGGTCAGATATTTTCGCATCACAGCGCATAAGGCCTGGATCTTTTTCTTTCCGCGAGCGACCAAAGCGTCATAAAAAGCCTTTGCCCGAGGATCGTGCTGCACAGCGCTCATGGCAGGCATGTACAAGGGCCCTCTCAAGTATGCGTTGCCTGCCTTGCTCAACCGAGCTGGACAATTGACACTGCTACCCGAGTGCTTCAGGCGTATATCCAACCCCGCGTATCGGCTGACCTGGGGTGCCTTAAGGTTGCTGGGCAGCACCATCAGCTCCGCCAGTACCGCAATGGCGGTAGCCTGTCCCACGCCCTTGGCGGCACACAGGTTTTTCATATGTCGGGCGAGTGCCTCATCGGGTTTGATCAGCTCCAGAGCCGCGCGGGTCAGTTTGTCGATTCGCTGATCCAGCACGGCGATGGCCTCGCGCTCGTCTTCTATCAACAGCGCAAGCGTGGTGTGTGTGGCTGTCAGTGCATGCAGACGATTCTTGGCCTGGGTGCGGCTGTGCGTCAGGCGGTTGATCTGGCGCCCCACGTCACGCAGCTTCAGATAGAGATCGCGTGGTGGCGCCCACAGGCGAGGCGCCATGCGCTCCCCATATTCCGCCAGCAGGGCCGCATCCACACCATCGGTTTTGGTCCCGGTCAACTTGAGCGCGGCGAAGTGGCGAAAGCTCTTGGGGTTGATCACGCTGACCGGCAGCCCGGCTTCGGCGATCGCCACGGCCAGATCCAGGTAATAGATGCCCGTCGCTTCCATCACAATGCTCTGGGGCTTGAGCGCCTTCAGTTGCTTGATCACGGCGGCATGCCCTGCCGGGGTTTGCTTGAACGAGATCGGCTTGCCCGGTTTCCCGGACGTGCGGATGACCATGTCACAGGTTTTGGCGGCAATATCGATTCCTACGGCAGTCGGCATTGGGTTTCTCCCTCAGTGAGTTTTCGGTCAAAATAGCTACCGGTTCCCCGACCTCGCACTTGATACTGTCTCGACCTTGTAATGCGAAGTCTGGTGATGCCAGCTTCTGGATACTCTTCGAGGTGAGTAATGGGGCGGGGAGCCGCTCTACAAACGAGGTCAGTCAAAGCTGCCTCCAGGAGCCTGCGGCCTCCCCGGTAACTGGTGGATAACCTTATCAGCTGGTCTGTGATTAACATACAAGGAGCCTGCCTGCACCCTTTCCCACTCAAAGTTGTCACTATTGATGGACAGTGCCACACTTGCCCGTGACACAGCACGAACAACAACAAATATAGAGGAACGTCATGTCTATCATTACAGTTCTCCGCCGCACCGTCTGCGCCTTCCTGCTCGCCGGTTCCGCGTTGGCGCAACAACTTCCGTCGATCGCTTTCGAGTCATTGCTCGACACCCCGTTCCACCCTTCCGGCGTTCTCGCCTTCGACAACCTCGACGTGGTGTTCGCGCCTCCCCCACCCGTTCAGGGTCGCATCGACGTAGTGAAAATAAAGGGCGGAGAAACCATCGCCAGTTTCAACTCACTCCCGGATTACAGGATGGCCGACAAGGCGTTTGCGCGCATGGCCTTCGTCGGCCCCGCTCACGCGCAATTGAACGAACCCGGCGCCTATGAAGTGCGCGTCTTCATAAACGGCACACTGGCCACCGCGATGCCCTTCACCGCCAGGGTTTCCGGCGCTGACGACCCGTTCAATCCCGACAAGACCTGGGCCTACGAAGGGCCATGGAGCAAATGGGGTTACTTCACCATGCGCCCCCTCAGGGATACCGAAGTCATCGATCTGGTCTATTGGACCGGCAAGGAAGATCTCGCACCCGGCACCACCAAGGATGCGCTTCAGGCCAAGCTGCTGCGTGGCGGCAAGGTGATTGCCCACAGCTCGGGCTACAAGGGCCACATCGCCAACGAACGTTTCCGCCGTCACGACCTCACCCTGTACGAACCCCACGAAGCTGCGAAGGAGCCGAATCCCGTCCCTCTTTCCATCGCCAACCTGATGGAACCGGGCAAGTACGAGCTTCGTCTGGAGCGCGGTTCCGACAACAAGGTGCTGCGCACTTTCCGCTTCAGCACCAAGGATGGGCGCATCGTTCCGCATTCACGCACGGATCTGAAACACAACCCGGCAACGGAGTTCATCGCGCCGCGGGTGTTGAAGAAGGGTACGAGCTCCTACGAGTTCGTCGCCGTGGAGTGGCTGGAGTCGCGATAGGTAATCAGCGCAGCTGTATGGCTTTTATGCCAGGCGCAGCTGCGCCGAGTTCGATGGAATCGAAAGATTATTAGAATGGAATATCGTCGTCGAAATCGGCGAAACCGCCCTTGTCTGCCGCCGGAGGCTGGGGCTGGTTCTGCGCCGCAGGCGCCTGTGGAGGGCGACTCTGTTGCTGAGGCGGCGCCTGGCTGTAGCTGTCGTCATAGGGCGCGTAATCGCCACCGCCACCCGCACGGCTGTCGAGCATCTGCATTTCGCTTGCCACGATCTCGGTGGTGTAACGGTCGGCGCCGTCCTGTCCCTGCCACTTGCGGGTACGCAGCGAGCCCTCCACATAGATCTTGGAGCCTTTCTTCAGATACTGGCCGGCGATCTCCCCGAGCTTGTTGAAGAACACTACCCGGTGCCACTCGGTGCGCTCCTGCTGCTGACCGGTCTGCTTGTCTCGCCAACTCTCGGAGGTCGCCACGCTGACGTTCGTTACCGCACCGCCACTTGGCAGATAGCGGGTCTCCGGGTCCTGTCCGAGATTGCCCACCAGAATGACTTTGTTGATACCCCGCGCCATGAGACTCTCCGTTAAATATGTTCGCGACTGAGTCGCGAGTTTACCCTGATGTCCGCCCGCCCGTCATCCCCGTATCCCGCAGAAGGGCCTCGAGTTGACGCTTGTCGAAGCGGTCTTTGTCCACCTTCAAATAGATCAGCTCGCGATCGAGAATACAGGTCACCTCTTCCACACCCCTGAGCAGGCGCCGCACCGCGGCACCATCGGCGGGCACATGGGGATGGCTGGCGAGATCGATCACCACCGTGCCCCAGTGTCGTGGATTTGGCATGGTGAAGGCAACCCCGGCCCAGACCAGACCCGCCAGCGCAGAAAACAGGAAAACGTACTGATAGCCGAAGTTGTGGGCGATATAGCCACCGGCCACCCCTCCCAGGAAAGCACCGAGGAACTGGCTGCTGGAGTAGATGCCCATCGCCGTGCCACGGCTACCGCCGGGGGTGATCTTGCTGACCAGGGAAGGCAGCGTCGCCTCGAGCAGGTTGAAGGCGGTGAAGAACAGGAACATGGCAAACGCAAACAGCGCCAGGCTGGCCTGGAATCTGAAGAACAGCGCTTCCGCGACCGCCAGCAACAGGATGGCAGCGACGAATACAGGCTTGAGGCGCCGCCGCCGCTCGCCGACGATGACCAATGGCAACATGACCACGAAGCCGAGCCCCATGGTCAGCAGGTACAGCCACCAATGCTGCTCGAGACCGAAGCCGAGGCGCTCGCGCAGAATGAAGGGAATCGACACCCAGCTCGCCATCTGCACCATGTGCAGTACGCACACGCCCAGGTCGAGGCGCAGCAGCTCGGTGTTCTTGAGCGTGGCCTTGAACAGCGCGGGCATGGTCAGTGCTTCGCTGGTGGCCAGACGGCTGGTGGTTTGCGGCGAAGGGATCCACAACACCACCAGAATACCCAGGGCCGCCAACAGCGCGGTGATCCAGAAGATCAGTTGCAGACCACCGAAAGAAGCCAGCACCGGCCCCAGCACCATGGCCAGCGCAAAGGAAATACCGATACTGCCGCCCACCGCGGCCATGGCCTTGGTGCGGTTCTCTTCGGTGGTCAGATCCGAAAGCAGCGCCATGATGGTGCTGGCCACGGCACCCGCGCCCTGCAGCGCGCGACCGACAATCAACCCTGCCATGGAATCCGCCAGCGCGGCAACGAGACTGCCGAGCAGAAACAACCCCATGCCCCCGAGAATCACTGCCTTGCGACCTATGCGATCAGACAGCATGCCCAGTGGTATTTGCAGCAGCCCCTGGGTCAGGCCGTAGATACCCAGGGCGACACCCAGCAGAAATGTAGTGCTTCCGGAGTACTCCGAGACATAAAGACTCAATACCGGCAACACCATGAAAAGTCCGAGCATGCGCGTCGCGTACAACGCGATCAGTCCGAGCAGGCTGCGGATTTCCAGTTTGTTCATCAGGGAAACTGCGGGATAACGAGAGGGCTCACATTATACAGAAGCTGTGCGACCTTGTTTGAGTTTCACGCGAAAGCCGGGGCAACCCGCCGCATAACCTGAAACTCAGCCCCGCCCTGCCAGCCCGATATACCAGGGCATGGCGACCGCAAGGCCCGCGCGGATGTCGTGACTCGGCTCATAGCCCAGCTCGGCGCGGGCGCGGGAGATGTCTGCCAGCGAGTGACGCACATCGCCAGCGCGAAAATCGCGGTACACGGGTTCGCGCATGTAGCGAATGCCGTTGGCTGCCAGTCCATCGCGGATGGCCGCGAACAACTGGTTGAGACTGGTGCGCTCGCCCACCGCAACATTGCACACCGCACTGGCGTCGCGCCCGGTTTCCAGCGCGGCGCGAATATTGGCCTGCACCGCGTTGTCCACGAAGCAGAAATCGCGACTGGTTTCGCCATCGCCATTGATGAAGACCTCTTCCCCCGCGATCATCGCCGCCGTCCATTTCGGGATCACCGCAGCATAGGCGCCCTCCGGATCCTGGCGCGGGCCGAAAACGTTGAAATAGCGCAGCCCGACACTGTGAAACCCGTAGCTGCGCGAGAACACATCGGCATAAAGTTCGTTCACGTATTTGGTCACCGCATAGGGCGACAGCGGCTTGCCGATGTGATCCTCCACCTTGGGCAGCCCCGGATGGTCACCGTAGGTGGAACTGGAAGCGGCATAGACGAAACTCGCCACACCGGCATCGCGGGCCGCCACCAGCATGTTCAGGAAACCGTCGATATTGGCCTGATTGGTGGCAATGGGGTCAGCGATGGAGCGCGGCACGGAGCCCAGTGCCGCCTGGTGCAGCACATGGTCCACACCCTCCAGCGCCCGCCGGCAATCTTCCAGCGCCAGAATATCACCCTCGTGGAAAACGAAATTGCGCCAACGCTCGGCGCCCACCAACCGCTCCACCTCCTCGAGATTGCGGCGCTGGCCGGTGGCGAAATTGTCGAGCCCCACCACCCTCTGGTTGGCGCGCAGCAAGGTCTCGAGCAGATTGGAACCGATAAAGCCGGCAACACCTGTAATGAGCCAGGTTTTGGGGGAAGTCTGGAGATGGGTCAGGGTTTGCTGGTAGGGGGTCACTGTTCGGGGTCCGCTGTTGGTCTGAGGTCTGATGTCGGACGCTGGACGTCTGACGCTTTTGTTGGTGCCAGCTTCACGATCGAGGCAACCGAAGCATCACATCTCATTTCGCTATCAAGAACCGCTTTCTTTTTAGCGTCAGACGTCCGACGCTAAGATTACAACCGCAAAGGCGAATGATAGCAGGGAGAGACGGGCGATGGTGGGCGCGGAATGAGCGATGTTTCGCCCTCCTTCTCCAGCTCGACATCTCGCCGGCGGTTGCTTTATGGCAGCCCCTTGGCCATTATTTGCCACTTTTCCCACCCTCACTGGCCACAGTCCCTATGGATACCATCGCTATTCGCGGCGCCAAAACCCACAACCTCAAGAACGTGGACCTGGATCTTCCCCGCGACAAGCTCATCGTCATCACCGGTCTATCCGGGTCGGGAAAATCCTCCCTGGCCTTCGACACCCTCTACGCCGAGGGTCAGCGCCGCTATGTGGAATCGCTGTCGGCCTACGCGCGCCAGTTTCTGTCCATGATGGAAAAGCCGGACGTGGAACATATCGAGGGCCTCTCCCCGGCCATCTCCATCGAACAGAAATCCACCTCCCACAACCCTCGTTCCACCGTGGGCACCATCACCGAAATCTACGATTACCTGCGCCTGCTGTACGCCCGCGTGGGCGAGCCGCGCTGCCCCGAGCACGGCGAACCCCTGGCGGCACAGACCGTGAGCCAGATGGTGGACCAGGTGCTGGCGCTGCCGGAAGACAGCCGACTGCTGCTGCTCGCGCCCATCATCCGCGACCGCAAGGGCGAGCACCTGCAGGTATTCGATCAATTGCGCGCCCAGGGTTTCGTGCGCGCGCGGGTCAACGGTCGGGTCTGCGACCTCGACGAGGTACCCAAGCTCGAGAAGAACAAGAAACACCGCATCGAGGCGGTTGTGGACCGCTTCAAGGTGCGCCAGGACATCGCCCTGCGCCTCGCCGAATCCTTCGAGACCGCGCTCAACCTGTCGGATGGCATCGCCGTCATCGCACCCATGGACGACGGCGCCAAGGAAGAAGAGCAGCTTTTTTCCTCGCGCTTCGCCTGCCCGGTGTGCGATTACAGCATCAGCGAACTGGAACCGCGGCTGTTCTCCTTCAACAACCCGGCCGGGGCCTGCTCCTCCTGCGATGGCCTCGGCGTCAAGCAATTCTTCGATATCGAGCGCGTGGTGCAACACCCCGAGGCGACCCTGGCGGAGGGCGCGATACGCGGTTGGGACCGGCGCAACCTGTTCTACTTCAACATGCTCACCTCGCTGGCGGAACACTACGGCTTCGATATCGATACGCCCTTCAAGAAGCTCAAGGCGGCGCACCAGCAGGCGATCCTGTTCGGCACCGGCGACGAGGAAATCCAGTTCAACTACGTCAATGACCGCGGCACGGTCTTCAAGCGCCGCCACCGTTTCGAGGGCATCATTCCCAACCTGGAGCGCCGCTACCGGGAAACGGAATCCCAGTCCGTGCGCGAAGACATGAACAAGTACATCAGCACCCAGGCCTGCCCCGAGTGCAAGGGCGCGCGCCTCACCAAGGCCGCGCGCAACGTGTTCGTCGATGAAAAGCCCCTCACCGACATCACCGCCTTTCCCGTGGGCGCGCTCGCGGAATACTATGCGCGCCTCAAGCTCAAGGGCCAGAAGGGCCAGATCGCGGAAAAGATCCTCAAGGAAATTCGCGATCGCCTGCATTTTCTCGTCGACGTCGGCCTCAATTACCTGACCCTTGATCGCAGTGCCGAAACCCTGTCCGGCGGCGAGGCACAGCGCATTCGCCTCGCCAGCCAGATCGGCGCCGGCCTGGTCGGCGTCATGTACATTCTCGACGAGCCCAGTATCGGCTTGCACCAACGCGACAACGAACGGCTTCTCAACACCCTGACGCGACTGCGCGACCTCGGCAAC
This sequence comes from uncultured Porticoccaceae bacterium, assembly GCA_964469165.1. GTDB lineage: Bacteria > Pseudomonadota > Gammaproteobacteria > Pseudomonadales > Porticoccaceae > CAYXXZ01. The sequence continues at coordinate 1,705 of CAYXXZ010000048.1, read as the reverse complement.
ACCGTGATCGTGGTAGAACACGACGAGGACGCCATTCGCGCCGCCGACCATATCGTGGATATCGGCCCTGGTGCCGGCGTGCACGGCGGGCGCATCATCGCGCAAGGAAAGGTTGCCGACATCATCAAGGCCAGGGATTCGCTGACCGGGCAATTTCTGTCCGGCAAAAAAGCCATTGAAATTCCCGCCAAACGCCACAGCGCAAAGGATGGCAAGGAACTCAGAATTCTCGGTGCCAGCGGCAACAACCTGCAGGCTGTGGACCTCGCCATCCCCGTTGGCGTGTTCACCTGCGTGACCGGTGTTTCCGGCTCCGGCAAATCCACCCTGATCAATGAAACCCTGTTTCCCCTGGCGGCGACCGCGCTCAACAAGGCGACCACATTGAAAGCCGCGCCACACAAGAGTGTCGAAGGACTCGAGCACTTCGACAAATGTGTGGACATCGATCAAAGCCCCATCGGCCGCACTCCACGCTCGAACCCCGCCACTTATACCGGCATTTTTACCCCCATTCGCGAACTGTTTTCCGGCACCCAGGAAGCCCGCTCGCGCGGCTACCAGCCGGGGCGCTTTTCATTCAACGTCAAAGGCGGACGCTGCGAAGCCTGTCAGGGCGACGGCGTCACCAAGGTGGAAATGCATTTTCTGCCCGATATTTACGTCACCTGTGATGTCTGCAAGGGCCAGCGCTACAACCGGGAAACCCTGGAGATTCGCTACAAGGGCAAAAATATTCACGAAGTGCTGGAAATGACCGTAGAAGATGCGCGGGTATTTTTTGATGCCCTGCCAGCGATCGCCGGCAAGCTGCAAACCCTGATGGATGTTGGGCTTTCCTATATCCGCCTCGGCCAGTCCGCCACCACGCTCTCCGGTGGCGAGGCACAACGGGTCAAACTGAGCCGCGAATTATCGAAGCGCGACACGGGAAAAACCCTCTATATTCTCGACGAGCCCACCACCGGCCTGCATTTTCAGGACATCCTTCAGCTCCTCACCGTGCTGCACCGCCTGCGCGATCACGGCAATACCGTGGTGGTGATCGAGCACAACCTGGACGTCATCAAGACCGCCGACTGGATCATCGACCTCGGCCCGGAAGGTGGCTCGGGAGGCGGCAAAATCATCGCCACCGGCACGCCTGAGCAACTGGCGAAACACAAAACCTCGCACACAGGGCGCTTCCTGAAAAAACTGCTTGGCAAAAAATGAGGTGGTGCTCATGCGGGAGCCTGCCCGCAGGCGACAAAGAGCGACACCACATGGGGCGACATCTTCATATGATTCACATTTCATAGGGTCGCTTGCAGGCAAGCTCCTACAAAGCCACCCGGCAAAAAATGAGGCAGCGCTCATGTAGGAGCCTGCCTGCAGGCGACAAAGAGCAACACAAAATGGGACAACATTATTCGCACAGGCTACATATTGAGAGGATCGCTTGCAGGCAAGCCCCTACATGGGAGGTGCTCGCAGTCGCAGGTAAAAAGGCCGCCGAACTCACCGAAACGATAAAATGTTCCACCCCCATTCCAACCCGAACAATGGAAGAAATATCAAATATTTACAAGTTATTTCTCCATTTTTAATGGAGTTTTTGGAACGCTGCAACGGGGTTTTTGACACCTGTTTGCACGCGGGAAATCGGTAAAAATACTGTATCGACGACTAGTAAACACTGTGCTAGCATGCCGGGTTTTCCAAA
>CAYXXZ010000047.1:0-23170 GCA_964469165.1 uncultured Porticoccaceae bacterium | reverse complement strand
AAACCCAGTGTCTGCTGATGGTGGCCGATGGCAAGACCTCCAAGGAAATCGCAAGGCTGCTGGACATCTCGTTGCGCACGGTGGAATTTCACATCCAGAACGCCCGCAAAAAGCTCGGCGGCGGACCGCGCAGCCGGGCGGCGTCGCGCCTCGTCATGCTGAGGTCGCGCCAGCACGCGGCCATGTCGGCGCTGGCGCGAAGCCAGTTTGCCAGGATGTTGGCACGCTCTTGAGATGGGTTGGTGGCCTCGGAACTGACGGTTTATTGCACGCTTCGTGAGATCATGAAATCCAATTCACGTGGTGTTGACAGGCTCTAGCATGGTGTTTCTGTGTCCTCCCCAGATAATTCACAATTGAACCGAGCGCAGCGCCTGTGGGCACTGGTGCCGGTAAAGGGCTTTGGCGAAGGCAAGCAACGCCTTGCCGGAGTTCTGAACGCCGGGGAACGGGAGGCGCTGTGCCGCGCCATGCTTGGCGATGTTCTCGACGCGTTGTGCGGACATCCCCGCGTCGACCAGGTACTGCTGGTGTCGGATGACCTGGCGGTGGCGCAGATCGCGCACCAGCGCGCCATCCTGTGCTGGACGGAAGCCGATCTGGCAGCCCGGGGCCTCAATGCCGCTGTCAACGCCGCCGCCCGGCGCCTGCAAGGCGACGGCGTCGCAACACTGATGGTGGTGCACGGCGATTTGCCGGAGCTCGATATCGACGCGGTGGAGCGTCTTGTCTCGCATCACGACATGCAGCCGTCTCCGGCAGTCACCGTGGCGCCCGACCGCCACGGCGAGGGCAGTAATATCGTGATGGCGAGCCCGCCCGCCGCGATCGCGTTTCAGTTCGGGCCGCGCAGCTTCCAGCAACACAGCGCACCCGTGGCGGGCGTGGCCGTGACAGCGTTTTTCTGTCAGGATAGCTGTGCAGACATCGATACGCCGGCTGATCTGCAAGACCTGATTCGGCGGCGCCCCGCCGACAAACACAGCCTCGACTACCTGCTGCGCAGCGGTATTGCCGCGCGTCTGGCAGGTGACGAGCGCGAAACAGCGTCACGCGGGCAGCAATAATCCATCCAGGGGTGAACACGTTTATGCATATCCTTGCCGAGGCCCGCACAGGCCACCTGCCGAGCGATGACGCGGCGCGCGGCCTTGCCCAGGTGGGCGCAGACGCGCTGCCCGAGCTCCTGGCCTGCGCCGCGCAACTGCGCGATCGCCACTTCCGCAATCTGATCACCTATTCCCGCAAGGTATTCATTCCGCTCACGCAGCTGTGCCGCGATGTGTGTCACTACTGCACTTTTGCGCGCACCCCGCGTCACCTCGCCGCACCCTACATGAGTGTCGACGAGGTGCTGGCGGTGGCGCGCCGCGGCGCCGAGGTGGGCTGCAAGGAAGCCTTGCTGACGCTGGGCGAAAAGCCGGAGCTGCGCTACGGCGCGGCGCGCGATGCCCTGGCTGCCATGGGTTTTCGCACCACGCTGGAATACGTGGCCCATGTGGCGGAGCGCATCTTCACCGAAACCGGGTTATTGCCTCATGTCAATGCAGGTTGCATGGACGCGGACGAAATCGCCATGCTGCGCGCCGTGGCGCCCTCGATGGGCATCATGCTGGAATCCACTGCCGAGCGCCTGTGCGAAAAGGGCATGGTGCACCACGGCTCGCCCGACAAACACCCCGCGGTGCGCCTTGAAACACTGCGCCTGGCCGGCGAGGCCAGAGTGCCTTTCACCACCGGCATTTTGATTGGTATCGGCGAAACCCGCCTGGAGCGCATCGAATCGCTGCTCGCCATTCGCGCACTGCACCAGCGCTACGGCCACATCCAGGAAGTGATCATTCAGAATTTTCGCGCCAAGGCCGGTACCAAGATGGCGCAGGCGCCCGAGCCGGATCTGCCCGACCTGCTCTGGACCATTGCCGTGGCGCGCATCATCTTCGGCCCTGACATGAGCATCCAGGCGCCTCCCAACCTGAGCCCCGGCGTGCTGCCGCGCCTGATTGCCGCCGGCATCAACGACTGGGGCGGTGTTTCGCCGCTGACCCCGGATTACGTCAACCCCGAGGCGCCCTGGCCTCATCTGGAGCAGCTGTCGGCAGAGACCACGGTGGCGGGCAAACACCTGCTGGAGCGCCTGACCGTTTATCCCGGTTATGTGCGCGCTGGTCAAACCTGGCTCGATGAGCGGTTTCGCACGCCGGTGATGCGCATTGTCGATGCCGAAGGTTATCCGAAAACCGATAGCTGGGCGCCCGGCGAACAGGGCGACCCTCCCGCGGAGATTCTCGCCCAATTGGCGAAACGGCAGGCGCAGTTGCAGGTGTCCCCCCAGGTGACAGCCATCGTCGCCAAGGCGATGAGGGGGGAAGACCTTGCCGAAGCGGATATCGTACGCCTGTTTCAGGCGCGGGGCGACGACCTGGCGCATATCTGCCAGGCTGCCGACGACCTGCGTCAGTGCGTCAATGGCGACACGGTGTCCTACGTGGTCAACCGCAATATCAACTACACCAACGTGTGCTATTTCAAGTGCCAGTTCTGCGCCTTTTCCAAGGGCAAGCTGAGCGAAAACCTGCGCGGCCGCCCCTACGACCTGGACGAGAATGAAATTGCGCGCCGCGCCCGCGAGGCCTGGGAGCGCGGCGCCAGCGAAGTGTGCATGACCGGCGGTATCCACCCGGAGTACACCGGCCAGACCTACCTGGACATCGTCAAGGCGGTGAAGACCGAAGTGCCCGACATGCACGTTCACGCCTTCTCGCCGCTGGAGATCTGGCAGGGCGCGGCCAGCCTCGGACTACCCGTGGCGGAGTTTCTACAGCGGCTCAAGGCGCAGGGCCTCGGTACCCTGCCGGGCACCGCAGCGGAAATTCTCGATGACGAGGCACGCGTTGTGCTCTGCCCGGACAAACTCAGCACGCAACAGTGGCTCGACGTGATGGAGCAGGTTCACCGGGCGGGATTTCGCACCACCGCCACCATCATGTTCGGCCATGTGGAAACCCTCGAGCATTGGGCGCGCCACATCATCCGTGTGCGCGATCTGCAGAAAAAAACCGGCGGCTTCACCGAATTCGTGCCGCTGCCCTTTGTCCACATGGAGGCGCCCATCTATCTCAAGGGGCGCGCACGCTCCGGGCCGAGCTTCCGCGAAGCCTTGCTGATGCACGCTGTGGCGCGCCTGGCGTTGCATCCTCACATTGCCAATATCCAGGTCTCCTGGGTAAAAATGGGCGCCAAGGGCGCGCGGGTATGTCTCGACGCCGGGGTCAACGATCTGGGCGGAACGCTGATGAACGAAACCATCACGCGCGCCGCTGGTGCCACGCACGGCCAGGAATTCAACCCGCAGGTGATGGAAGAACTGATTCGATCCATGGGCCGCAGCCCGCGCCAGCGTTTGACGACCTATGGTGACGCACCCGCAGAGCGCCAGCAGCGCGCCTGGCAGCCGGCGCCGTTGCAGGAGGTGACCAATACCCCCTGCAGCAAATACGAAAGGCCCGACGGCGCAAAACCGGTGCTGATCAGGCGCGACGTCGAGATGGTGGAGATTTCTTCCTGAAAGAGCACCGCAAGGCTACAGCCGAGCGTGAGGCGACGCGAGCTGTAAGCCATAAGCTTTAAGCAGGCGCACTGAAAGAACAGGGTTCTGCCCGAGGTTAACTTAGAGCTTACAGCTTATAGCTCAACGACAGGCTGTAGCCCAAATTTCTGACTTATATGCAATCGTTCGAACCACTTCGTCAAGCAAGGATAAAAGCAGCATGAATACTTACGTTATTTTTTACGTTGAAGAAATTTCTGATGCGGAGCAACTGGATAAATATAAAAAAGCCGCGCACCCCACGCTCAGCGCCGCCGGTGGCAAGGTCGTCGCTGCCTACGGTCGCCAGGAAGTGGTGGAAGGAGAACCTCTTGCCGGCGTGGTCATGATCAAATTCGATAATTATGAAACCGCACGGGAGTGGTACCACTCTGCGGCTTATCAAGAAGCAAAAGAGCTGCGCAAATTTGCGGCGCGCACCCACGCGGTGATCATCGAAGGCCGTCCGGAGTAAATTGTAGGCCTGCAGGCGACACAGCCACCGGGGTGCACGGCAATGGTCGCCTGCGGGCAGGCTCCTACAGTCAAAAGCGGTGTGCGAACACCCTGCGGATTTTGGTTTTTGGATAAATACAAAAAGCCGCGCATCCCACACTCAGCGCCGCCGGTGGCGAGGTGATTGCTGCCTACGGAAATTGTAGGAGCCTGCCTGCAGGCGACACAGCCACCGGGGTGCACGGCAATGGTCGCCTGCGGGCAGGCTCCTACAGTCAAAAGCGGTGTGCGAACACCCTGCGGATTTTGGTTTCTGGATAAATACAAAAAAGCCGCGCATCCCACGCTCCGCGTCGCTGGTGGCAAGGTGGTCGCTGCCTACGGAAATTGTAGGAGCCTGCCTGCAGGCGACACAGCCCCGGGGTGCACGGCAATGGTCGCCTGCGGGCAGGCTCCTACAGTCGAAAGCGGTGTGCGAACACCCTGCGGGTTTTGGTTTTTGGATAAATACAAAAAGCCGCGCATCCCACGCTCAGCGCTGTCGGTGGCGAGGTGGTCGCTGTCTACGGAAATTGTAGGAGCCTGCCTGCAGGCGACACAGCCTCGGGGCGCACGGCAATGGTCGCCTGCGGGCAGGCTCCTACAGTAGAAAACCGGCGGTGCGAACACACCGCCGGTTTTGGTTTTGCGCTTTGGATCTTTCTGCTGAATCAACGCAGATCGAAACGATCCAGGGTCATTACCTTGTTCCACGCTGCGACGAAGTCATGGACGAATTTCTCCTTCGCGTCGTCGCTGCCGTAGGCCTCGGCAACCGCTCTCAGTTCTGAGTTGGAGCCGAAGATCAGGTCCACGGGGGTGGCCGTCCACTTCACCTTGCCGGTGCTGCGATCGAGCCCTTCGTAGATGCCCTCGGTCTTGGATGACTTGCGCCACTGGGTGGACATGTCGAGCAGATTCACGAAGAAATCGTTGCTCAGGGTGCCGGGGCGGTCGGTGAATACACCGTGCCGTGCCTGACCAGCGTTGGCATCCAGGGTGCGCATGCCGCCCACCAGAACGGCCATTTCCGGTACGCTCAGGGTCAGCAGGTTGGCGCGATCCACCAGCATTTCAGCGGGCGACAGGCGCGCGTTCTCGCCGACATAGTTGCGGAAGCCGTCCGCTGCGGGCTCGAGCACCGCAAACGACACTACATCGGTCATCTCCTGGGTGGCGTCGGTGCGACCGGGTGCGAAGGGAACGTCGACACTGTATCCCGCATCCTTGGCCGCCTTTTCGATGGCAGCGGCGCCGCCCAGTACGATCAGGTCGGCGAGAGACACCTGCTTGGCGCCCGCACCACGGTTGAAGTCACTCTGGATGCGCTCCAGGCGACTCAGGACTTTTGCCAGCTCCTTCGGATCATTGGCTTGCCAGTCCTTCTGCGGCGCCAGGCGAATGCGGGCGCCGTTGGCTCCGCCGCGCATGTCGCTGCCGCGGAAAGAAGACGCCGATGCCCACGCGGTTTTCACCAGTTGCGGAACACTCAGGCCGGACTTGAGAATGTCGGCCTTCAGTTTCGCGATATCGGCGTCATCGATCATCTCGTAGTCGGCGGCGGGAACCGGATCCTGCCAGATCAGAACTTCGTCTGGCGCCTCGGCGCCCAGATAGCGGGCGCTGGGACCCAGGTCCCGGTGAGTCAGCTTGAACCAGGCGCGCGCAAAGGCATCCTCGAAGGCTTCCGGGTCTTCCTGAAAGCGTTGCGCGATCTCGCGATATACCGGATCCTCCTTCAGGGCGATATCGGTAGTGAACATGATCGGCGCGTGGCGCTTGCCCGCTACGTGGGCGTCCGGCACAAAGCGGAAAGCTTCCTCGTTTTCCGGCACCCACTGAATGGCGCCGGCGGGGCTTCTGGTTTGCACCCACTCGAAACCGAACAGGTTGTCCAGGAATTGCGTGGTCCAGGTGGTCGGGCTGGCAGACCAGGCACCTTCCAGACCGCTGGTGAGAGTATCTTCGGCGTTGCCCTTGCCGCAGCTGTTGGCCCAGCCGAGGCCCTGTTGCTCGACGGGGGCTCCGGCAGGGTCGGCGCCCAGACAGTCGGCGGGTTTGTGGGCGCCGTGCGCCTTGCCGAAGGTGTGTCCGCCGGCGATCAGGGCGACGGTTTCCTCGTCGTTCATCGCCATGCGGGCAAAGGTTTCGCGAATGTCCCTGGCGGCTGCAAGGGGGTCGGGATTGCCGTTGGGGCCTTCGGGATTCACATAGATCAGACCCATCTGCACCGCCGCCAGCGGATTGTCCAGCTGTCGATCACCCTGGTAGCGCTCGTCGCCCAGCCATTCCTTCTCCGGGCCCCAATAGACGTTGTCGGCCTCCCAGTCGTCGACCCGGCCGCCGGCGAAACCGAAGGTCTTGACGCCCATGGACTCAAGGGCCACGTTGCCGGTCAACACCATCAAGTCGCCCCAGGAAACCGAGTTGCCGTACTTCTGCTTGACCGGCCACAGCAGGCGCCGCGCCTTGTCGAGGCTGACGTTGTCGGGCCAGCTGTTGAGGGGCTCAAAGCGTTGCTGGCTGCCATCGGCACCACCGCGGCCATCGGCGACGCGGTAAGTGCCCGCGCTGTGCCAGGCCATGCGGATGAAGAAGGGGCCGTAGTGGCCGTAGTCGGCGGGCCACCAGTCCTGAGACTCGGTCATCAGGGCTTCGATATCTTTCTTCAGTACCTGAAGATCGACCTTGGCGAATTCCTTCGCGTAATCGAAATCCTCGCCCAGCGGGCTGGATGTTGCGCTGTGTTGTCGCAGGGGCTGGAGGTTGAGTCTTTCCGGCCACCACTCATGGTTCGACATGGAGCCAGTCTGTGCGCTGACACTCATCGCCAGGGTGGAGGTTGCGATTGCGACGGCGGCAATCAGTGGAAGGGTTTTTCGTGACATGGATATTTCCTTTCTGGTGGCTTGTTTATGTGCCGGTTCAATATACATTGTTGTTATATGAAAGGAGATTTGTAATAACTATCGGCGAGATTGAGAACACTTATGCGGGAAGCTGTCATCATTGCGCGGTCAGAAGAGGGTCTGCCTTGGACGCCAATTTTTTATTCATCAGTCGGAAAATGGGTTGCCTTGAGCTGCAAGCAGGTCTTCCAGGTCTTCCAGGGCTTCAGCTTCAAGCTTATGGCTTACAGCTCGCTTCGCCTCGCGCAGGGCGGCCTCAATTTTCGGCTATCGTATAAGGGGTCATTATGTTGAAGGCAGCGACGGTAAGTGTGCTGGCAATCGTGGTGGGACTGGTCGCGCATGTGGCAGCGGCAGATCAACCTGCCCTCGAAGAGATCGGCAAAAAGCAGTTCATCCGTTGTGCAAGCTGCCACTCGATGGTGGACGATGGCCAGGACCTGGCAGGTCCACATCTCGAAGGAATCATTGGCCGTCCGATAGCGGCTGTGGAAGGATTTGCCTACACGGAAATGTTGCAGGCCCAGTCTTTTGTGTGGGACGAGGCTCAGCTCGACAAGTGGCTGGAGCGCCCGCAGCAAATGATCCCGGGGATGTGCATGCCTTTCATGGGCTTGCCCAGGGCAGAATTGCGCGAGGCGCTCATCGCCTACCTGAAAAATCCGGTACCTTGATTGCGGCCCAGGCTATTTCAGCGCCTCGATGCCAGCACCAAAGTTGATATGAAAGGCTGCGCCGTCCATGACCAGCGCCGGCACGGACTTGACGCCAGCAGCCTCGGCTTCGGCCACACGCGATTTCTGTGTGCCGAGGTGGACGATTTCCACGTTGTATTTTGCCGGGTCGAGCGCGTGGGCGACGTTTTCCTCGGCGGCGGCACACACCGGGCAGCCGGCATGATAGAAAGTGGCTTTGGTTTTCATGGCAGTTCTCCTGGGTTTATGGATATCGATGGTTCGCAGGTAGAATAGGATCGATGTTCATCTCTGTGTAGCGGGCACTTTTCGGTGCCCCGGTTACTTTTTGGTGTAATTCATTAAAAACAGAGGAAATAAAAAAATGCCACCAAAGGCAAAATCCACCTATGCGCAACTGGAAGATGTGATTGGTTGCAAGTGGTCTGTTTCTGTTCTGCGATCCGTGGCGGATGGCGTATCGCGGCCCGGTGCGCTGGAACGCCATATAGAAGGAATTTCCAAAAAGGTTCTGGCCGAACGGCTGCGCAAATTGGCGGATTACGGCCTGCTGGAAAAGCATGTTTATGCGGAAGTTCCGCCGCGCACGGAATACCAGTTGACGCGCAGCGGCAGCAAGGTGATCAGCATCATCGATCAGATAAAAGTATTGGATGATGAAATCCGGCGCAGTGAGCAAGAAATTTAGGCCAAAAAGGCAACGTTGACGACGATGGTATGTACGGGCTGATACTCCTCCTCCCTATTCTTGGTGCAACGATCTGGACCGGTGGCCACATCGTGCTGGCGGTAACCGTCCTTCCCGGCGTGCTGCTGTCGATACTGTTCGTTGTTGCGGGGCTGTCGTTCAGAACCGGCTGGTTTTACTGAGCAAGTGACAGCGGCTGAGGCCCGAGTTTTACCTGATAAATACAATCCTCTATATTGGCAGCACCACGCGTACCTCGAAGGAGCGGTTTCATGATGTATCTGCGCAACGGTGTTGCGGTGCTGCTGTTGGCGAGTCTGACAGTGTTGTCGCTGGCTAACGCGGAATCCCGCAGCGGCAGCGACGCGTGTCGCTATCATGTGTTCAGCTGGAACAGCAGCGACAGCTGCCTGCCGGAAGCGAGGGGCGGCACCACGACAGGCGTTCCGGTGACGCTCGATCATCAGCCCTCTCCGCAATGGCTGGCACTTCAGGAAGAGGGGCTGAGCAGCTTCGAGAGGGACCGGCGCGCCATCCTGGCAATGGCGGGGCCGTATCGCGCGAACTTCGAGTTCATCGAAACCCTGGGCTTTACACCGGACTTCACACCGGCGGCGCCTTATCAGAGCTGGGGTACGGAATACGTCTATGTGGTCGAGGATCGCGGTGACTTCATCAGTTTGCAGCATGTGATGGTGATGTTCATTCAGCAGAATGACGAAATCAGCGGCCCCCTCGTGATGAAACACTGGCGCCAGGACTGGCAGTATGAAAAGCCGTCGCTAATGGCCTATGCCGGGCATGGCGCGTGGCGCAAACAGGCCCTTGGCCCCGCGCAGGTGGCCGGCACCTGGGCGCAGGCGGTGTATCAGGTAGACGACTCTCCGCGCTACGAATCCTACGGCGAGTGGCAGCACAACAGCAGCTTTTCGACCTGGCACAGTGCCCTGACCCTGCGGCCACTGCCAAGGCGGGAATCCAGTGTGCGTGACGATTACGCGGCGCTGGAAGGCCATAACCGCCATACCGTACTGCCCACTGGCTGGGTGCAGGAGGAGGAAAACCTCAAACTGCAGCTGACACCGGATGGCGAAAGGCAGGGCTATGTGGCGAAGGAATTGGGCCATAACCGTTACGAGCGCATTGCGGCGTTCGATTTCAGTGCCGGGGACGAATACTGGCAAGAGACCGGCACTTTCTGGAGCATCGTCCGGCAACAATGGCAGGAGATCATCACGGCGAACGAGCGCTTCGTCGTGAATGACCGCGACGGAGATACGCCTCTGTTCGTGGCGCTGTTCGATCTGGCCGACGATTTTCGCCGCGGCAAGCTGAATGACGAAAAGGCCCGGGAGAGTGTGAGCGAGACGTTGAGCCGTTACGTGTCACAACCCGAACCGCGTTGACCGCCCAGCCGCTTCGCAACCTCAACAGCCGCTAGGCTCTGACCAATAACAGAAAGGAGCACCCGATGAATATTCCCCGCAGCATCCGCAGCCACAAGATTCAACTGGGTGACGTCAATGTGCATTATGTGACGGCTGGCGACGAGGACGCGCCGCCTCTGCTGATGCTGCATGGCTGGCCGCAGTCCTGGCTGGAATGGGCGTTGATCATTCCTGAACTGGCGAAGCATTTTCGCATCATCGCCCCGGATTTGCGCGGCATGGGCGATAGCACGGCGCCAAAATCCGGTTACGATGCAAAAACCGTCGCCCTCGACCACGTCCGCTTGCTGGATCATCTGAACATTTCCGCCGTGAAGCTGGTGGCGCATGATGTGGGAACCCTGGGGGCCTATGCGCTGGCCGCGGGTCACCGGGAGCGCGTCACGGCGCTGGCGATGCTGGATACCCAGCTGCCCGGCTTTTCGCTCGACAACATCGTGCAGCCGGGGCCGGAAGGCTGGGGTATGTGGCATATTCCTCTGCACGCCTCGCCCATGGGCGAGTTGTTGATCACAGGCAAGGAGCCTGAATACCTGACCTGGTTTCTACGGGCGATGGCCTACAACCCCTTCGGAGTGCCGCAGGCGCATGCGGACGAATACATCCGCGCTTTCCGCGCGCCGGGCGCCAAACGCAATCTCGGCCATTACGGTGCTCTGTACGACAACGGCTTGTATTTTCGTGAACTCGCCAGCAAAAAGCTGGCAATTCCGGTGCTGGGTGTCGGCGGCAGTGCAAGCCTGGGGACACGGGTGGGCGAGGAAATGGCGAGGGTCGCTGAGCGGGTAGTCACCGATGTCGCGCCCGAGTGCGGGCACTGGATACCGGAAGAACAACCGGACTGGACGGCGCAGCGCCTGATCCGGTTTTTCACCAAGGTTGAGTGAAGGCAAGTGCGCAGGGTGGACGGCGTTTATCCGTCCACCCTGGTGATAGGTGTCATGCGGCGTTCGCAGTAAGGCTTATTGCACCATTGCCGGCAGCATGTAGGAAGGCAGATCGATCGCAGATTCGCCGACAATACCAAGCCAGTTGAAAGGCAGGTGATAGCCGACGATGAACAGCGCCCCGGTAGCGCCGAACACAGCCAGAATCCGCACCAAGGGCTGCAGGCGTGCGTCGAAGCGCAATGCGCCGCGCTCGACGATGGACAATCCATCAGCGCTTTCCAGTGCACTCATGCGAATCGCCGTGAAACCCAGGCACACGATGGAAGAGAGTAACGATTCGTAAATGGGGAACTGGTACAGCGTTCCCGCAAATACCGTCAACGGCTCATAGGTTTTGGCGTACATGTAGGCGTGGGTGGTGCGGATGATGGTATTTTCGAGAATGAAATCCGATACGCAGAACATCAGGTAAGCAAGCGCATAGGCGCTGACATTGCTGATGCCGGGGTATTTGCGGCGCAGTTTGCCGATCAGCTCGCAGCCGGCGTAGGCGGCGCCAATACCGAAATACACGTACATGGGAAACCCCCATAGCAGCGATTCGGCGTAGTGGTACGGGCCGGTGGTGTGGAAGGGCATGAAGGCAGTCCACACTCCCATGTTTACGCTGTGTGCGTTGAAGGCGAACAGATAGTGGTGAAGATTGAGCATGGCGTCGGCGCAAAAACCCAGGATGCCACTCAATAGAAGCATGCCGTCGAGGCCGAAACGGCGCTCGCTGAGCCAGGGCCTGACCAGGCTTTTCCATGTGATGCGCAGCACGAGCAGGGTGCTGAGAACCTCGAGCGTGCGCAAACCTACCAGGCGCCAGTCGGCCATGGTGTCGCCGGGGGTAATGGGCACCGGCGCGAAGTAATCCGACGTGATCCAGCGCCCCCAGGCATTGAGAGCGATGAGCAGCCAGACCAGCCCAAAGGCTGCCCAGGCGCTGGCCGAGCCCTTCTGGGCCAGCGTTGCGGCGGGAATATTGAACTCTGCTCTGTCAGAGGGTTTGACTGCATTGGCGGAAGATACAGTTGTTTGAGTCATGGGGTTTCTCCCTGTCGAAGCAAGCGTAAGGCGATCGAACAGCGCCGGCAGCTTCCGCCGGGTCGAGGCCGTGGTGGTGGCGTTGTGAAAAACAGAGCTGGCGCCGGCGTGACGGGCGTGCGTGCCTGAGGTATATTTGCAAGGCTCTGCGGGTACAGTCTTTTCCGATAATTTCCGCACGTTCTACAAAATCTGTGATCCATTTCCGGGAGTCCACCATTTCCAGGCCAGCTGTAAAAAAGGCGAGAACAACTCGCAGAAGAAGACCGGCGGAAGTTCGGCGCCTGCTGCTGGAGGCGGCTGGCCGGGTATTTCGCAAGAAAGGCTATGGCGAAACCACGGTCGAGGAAATCTTTACCGAGGCTGGTGTCGCGAGGTCGGCCACATACCGACACTTTTCCAGTAAATCCGACCTGTTCCGCCACGCAATCCTCCAGCCCTTTGTGGAAATTCTTCAGGAATACAGCGCAACCTGGGGAGACCTCGACGACGTGGTATGGAGCGAAGAAACACTGGCAGAAACCCTGGTGGGCCTGACCTACGACAGTTTCGACCACCACCGCGACACGTTCCTCGCCATCGTTGGTGCGCTCGGCAGCATGGACGATGACATCAACGCGCTGGTTCAAACGGAATTGCAGCGTTTCTTCGACGCGGTCATGGTCTACTGCTATGCGCAGGCCAGGCGCAGCGGCTGGATTCCACTGGAAGGGCTCGAAATGACCGTGCGCCTGACCATGGGCAGCGTTGCGGCCGCTGTACTGATGGCAGACCTTTTTCTGCCCACGGGCCCCAACAGGCCGACGCGCGACCAGATCGTCAAGCACATCAGCGCGTTGGCACTGTACGGAAATCGCCTGACCAAAAACGCTTGATATCATAGCCAGGCTCCGATCAGCCCAGCGCCGGCATTGCCGGTCTGCTCGAAATGAGACTTCAGGCGACCGAGAATATGCCGCACGGCGCTCATATCCCTGCCCTGTGCTTCGCCTTCCCGTATCGCGTTTTCCATGATTTGAATGCCCTGTGCGAGAACCTTTGCACCGTGATGGAAGCGATTGAAGCCGTGAAAATCCAGCGGCGCGCAGTCACGTTCCAGCCTGCGCAGCAGCATCAGATAAAGCCAGGGACGAAACAGCATGGGAAAAAGCAGCCTTCCCGCAAAAGACAAGTGCAGGCCGGCGATCTGATTCATGGCGCGACAACACTCGCGCCAGATCTTGCGGTCACGCGCCAGTTCGTCGGTGCGCGGCCATCCACGGATTTCACAGGTAGCGAACAGTGGATAGAGCATGTTGGAAAGAACCCTGTAGCTTGTCAGGCTCATCATTTGGCAGCGCGACGCTGCGCCACCGTTGTAAAGACTGGCGAATTCGCGCGCCACTTTTTTGGGTGATGCCGCCAACATGAAGCCAGCGCGATTGGGAAAGTGGCGGTAGGCGAAGCGACAATCCGCCAGCTGTTGCTGGTCAGTGTCGGGGTGCGGCGGAAAATGCCAACCTTCCACCTGATGGCAAAGCATCCCCAGGGAACCTTCCAGAAAACGGGTTTCGGGAAAACCGGTGAGAGCAAGAAAATGCTCGCGCAAACCGCTACCCACGCCGGCAATGATCCAGGGCGCCTGACCGTCTCTGGTGGCACGGGCGACACGTCGAATCAGATCGCTGCCTTCGCGGCTGCGGCACGCGGCACCGTCGAGTGTAAAGATGACGAAATCGAAGATCCTGTCGCCGAGTTCTTCTGCACAACTGGTCAAGCGGTAGGAATGAAAAACCTTTGTTTCATGGTCGTCATAGCTGTAGAGCAACACTGGCGGCTGTACCTTGCCAAGGCTTTCAGGGCGTACCAGATAGGTCACCGCCACGCCCCCGTGGCTCAACTGGTATCCACAGGCCATACCCACCGCTCCCGCGCCAACGATCAGCACCGCGTGATCGGCCATGTTCATTGATGGGGCTCATTTGTTGGATGCTTTAACTGTCTTTGCAATGGCGGCATGTCGCCTGTAAGGCGGCCAATCCGGCAGAGTTTGAACACAGTATCGTTCCTTAGAATTGTCGTGCACAAACATTAAGGGACTAGCAGTCCCTTTGTCAACAAGTGCAGTTTGCTTATGTTGTCGCTAGACTGGAGGTACATCGCCATACACCAACCAGAGGACACCTGATGAGCGCTTACGTACTGATTGTGGTAGACAAGGAACTCGATGCCGAAAAAATGCAGGAATACCGGATCGGAGCGCGAGACTCCCTGATCAAGCACAAGGGAAAACTTCTCACCCTGCCCAGCAGCAAAAAACTGGCAGTGGAAGGCGAGGATGCGGAGACGATCATCATCGTCGAATTTCCCACGATGGAAGCGGCGCAGAACTGGTATTACTCGGACGACTACCAGGTGCCGGCCAAAATCCGCCAGGCGGCCACCATCAGTCGGGGATTCATCATTGATGGTGCCAACCTGAGCTTGTAGACCAGCCCTTCACGGGCCAAAAGCGGGACAGTTGTTGGAGATGTCATGGCATGGCACCTCGGGGATGGACTTATACGCTACGACGTATCGATCACTCCAGGATAGAGGCTATGCGTTCCGTCGCCTGAAGGAAGTCCTCCTTGAACTCCTGCACTACGGCCTTTGCCGATTTAATGCTATCCAGCATGCCCACACCCTGGCCCACGGCATAGGTCAGGAGTGGCATGGCTTCTTTATTGCCACTTGCGATGGATTTGTCGATGTTTCGCTGGGCCGCCTCAGATAACAGGCTCTGGAAAGGCATCTGCAGGTATCCCGGCGATTCTGGTCCCTCCCAGGCTTCAGTCCATTCCGTTTTGAGCAGGCGCGCGGTCTTTCCCGACATCGATCTGGAACGCACGGTGTCCCGGGAACTGGCGGCGATGTATTTTTCACGCAATGCTTGCGACATTTCCGATTCGAGCGTGGGCAGCCACACCGAGCCAGTCCATACGCCATCCGCTCCCATCGTCATGGCCGCAGCCATTTGTCGGCCCGTGACTATGCCGCCCGCCGCCAGTACGGGGATATTGCCGTATTTCTGGATTGCCCTGGTCACTTCCGGCACAAGCACCAGGGTTGTCACCTCGCCACAGTGGGCCGCGGCTTCGGTTCCCTGGGCAATGAGTACATCGACTCCCGCCTCGACCTGACGAATGGCGTGTTCCTTGGAGCCGATCAAGGCGCCTACAGGAACATTGTTCGCCCGCGCCCTGTCTATCATCGACTGCGGCGGCTTACCAAGGGCATTGACAATCAGGCGAATGGGGTGCCGGAAAGCTTCGTCCATGAGTCTTTCCGCCGTGTCATGCATATAGCCCACTTCCTCGTCGTCAAGTTCGGAGTGGGCAGAAATTGTGTTTACACCATGCTTCTGAAGCAATGCATTGGTAAAGACGTAATGCTGTTCAGGTATCCGTGACATGACGGAATAGAAAGTCTGGTTTGTTTCATGTTTCGCAGGCATGTTTTCGGCGATCGCCAGATCTATGCCATAAGGTATGCCGTCAATATGGTCATCGATCCAGTCGAGTTCTATCTTCAACTGCTCCGGGGTGAAAGTGGTCGCGCCCAGAACGCCAAACCCACCGGCCTTGCTCACTGCGACAACGACATCCCGGCAGTGAGAAAAGGCGACCAGGGGAAATTCGACTCCTACCATCTTGCAAAATTGTGTATTCATGGTTGATACCGTTTACTTCTGATCTGAATTTATAATGCTCGTTTTACGTCAGTCACTACCTGATAGAAGGCGCATTCTTTCCAGGGCATTGGCATAATCTTCCATGAACTCCTGGACAACGGTGCGCGCGGATTTAGAGCTTTTAAGCATTCCCACACCTTGGCCGACGCCTTCTGTAAGCAGGCTGCGTGCTTGAGAATTGCCGGCCTCCGCTGAGCGAAGCGTTTGTCCCTGGACTGCTTCGGATAAGAGGCCTTGCAATGGGAACGGTAATGCTCCCGGGCTCCCAGGGCCATCCCAGGCTGTGCTCCAATCGTTGACGAGATGCCGCGCCGGCTTGCCGGTAATTGCGCGGGACCGCACCGTATCCCTTGAGCTTGCCGCGAAGAATCTTTCCTTAACAATCGGGGACACGTCTGATTCGACCGTGGTCAGCCAGACTGAGCCTGTCCAAACACCTTGTGCGCCCAGGGTCATCGCTGCCGCCATTTGCCTGCCGGTCACGATTCCTCCGGCTGCCAGAACGGGAACAGGCCGAATATCCTTGATGCCTTCCACAACCTCGGTGACCAGAACACTGGTAGAGATTTCTCCACAGTGAGCTGCGGATTCGACACCTTGTGCAATAAGAACATCGACCCCCGCCGCAAGCTGCTGTCTCGCATGGCCAAGAGAGCCGATACAGGCTCCGACAGGGATGCCGCGCGCTTGCGCACGTTCCAGCATCAACTTTGGGGGAACACCCAGGGCGTTGACAACGAGCCTGACGGGGTGACGAAAAACTTCCTCGATCATTTCTTCCACGGTATCCGGCATATACGGCGCTTTGCCTTTTCCATCCGTCACCGTGCTGGTGCCGTGTCTTGCGAACGTGGTCGATGAGACGGGGTTGACTCCGCGCTGCTCCAGAAGCTCATTGGCAAAAGCATAATGTTCAGCGGGGATGTGTTCCATCAGCTCTTGTGCTGTCAGATTCTCCTCGCTGACACCCTGACGCTGGGGAATGGCGAGATCGACGCCATAGGGCATGCCATTGACGTGCGCATCGATCCAGTCGAGCTCTACTTTCAATTCTTCGGGGGTGAATGTCGATCCACCGAAAACACCAAAGCCACCGGCTTTGCTCACTGCTGCGACAACGTCACGACAGTGGCTAAATGCAAACAGTGGAAATTCCACGCCAACCATTTCGCATAATTCAAGTTTCATACGGGAATCTCCCTGAATTATTTATCAATTTCCGAGGCTGCAAGGCACGAAAGGGTGCCTTGCTTGGCTTAACGGATGCTTTTCAGCACAAAGTCTTATTGAAGCAATGTATGGAATGGTATTGGCCAACCAGAGCTTTATTCATAGTTGTAGTCGAAAGTGATGCCGTAAGTCCGTGGTGGTTGATATGTGCCATTATCCGCCGCAGAGGTCGATATATTCACATAGATGGCTTCGTCTGTCAGGTTTCTTCCCCAAAGGCTGACGCCAAAACGCTCGTTGGCAGAACGCCAGCCTAGCTGAGCAGCAACCTGTTCATAAGAGTCTTGCCGGGTACGGTTGTCGACTTCTATAGCGTAGCCGTCGTTGTAATAGTAGGAGGCGCTGGCCATTACTGTGCCAAATGTTGTCGGGTATGCGTACTCGATGGCGATGCTGCCCGAAATTTCCGGAGTTCGTATAGTGTCGTATCCTTTTGCGTTGGGAATGACACAGCTCCGGTTACCACCTCCGGATGGATTTGCAGCGGGGCAATTCCAGTCAGCAGGTGCAACCGTGATCGCATTGGGAAGAGTAGCAGGAGCGCCTGGAAAGTCTGTGTACTCGCCATGCATCCAGTTGAGCGCTGCGCGGATGGTGAGATTGTCCGTTGGTACAGCGGTCAATTCCAGATCTATTCCGTAGTATTCGGCTTCAGCGGCATTGAACAGGTAGTTTATCGCGCCGGGTAGTACCTGGTTCAATTGAATGTCTTGATAATCGTAAAAATAACCTGACAGATTGAGCCTTAGGCGATTATCAAGCAACTCGCTCTTTATGCCAACTTCATATGCATCGATGACTTCAGGCTCAACGGCTGGAGACGGAAAGGCAGTGGTATTATAAACGCCGGACTTGAATCCGCGGCTAATGCTGCCAAAGATCATGAAGTCGTCAGTAAGGCTATGGTCGATTGCCAGCTTGTAGGTGACCTTGTTGTCGTCAGAGGAGTCATCGACCTGATTGAATGGGCCAGGTATGGCGGGTGCAAGCATGTAGCCTTTGAAGTGTCGTTCGTCTTCTGTGTAGCGCACACCAGCAGTGACGTTGGTTGAGTCAGTCACTGGATAGGTTATTTGGGCAAAAACAGCGATCGAATCTGTATCGTAGTTGACGTATCGAGAAAGATCGCCACCTTGAGCGGCGAAAGCCAAACCATTCGTGCTAACAGGCTTGGTTTCTGTCGATGAATCCATGTAAAAGACGCCCACGATCCAGTGGAACCGGGCGTCTGGGCCTGCCTGAAGCTGGAACTCCTGAGTGAGCTGATCGTAGGGGTTGTCGTAGAGAACGTTTATCAATGGAGCGGCTTCTCCGTCAAGATCATAGAACTGCCCGGCTTGTGACTCTCTATAGGCTGTCAGGCTCATGAAATCTGCCCAGCCCAGGTCGTAATCGATGCGGGCACTCACTCCCGAGCCTCTATAGGGCGCACGTGGGAAATACTCTGTACTTGCAACGTCATATCGATTTCCGGAGTAGGTTGTGCCGGTCGTTCCTACGGCTCCGGGTATAGGCTGACGTGGAGTGTTGAAACCCAGAACGGACTCCATATGATCGGCTGCCAGTGTAATTTTTGCCTCATCGTTCGGAGTCCACAGCAGTTTTGTCCGCACTCCCCACTCGTCGCCTCTGTAAATATCATTTCCATAGAGCAGGTTCGTGCCAAAGCCATCACGCTGATCCATGTAGTTCAACGCCATATCTATGGCTACGGTGTCACTAAGCCCGATGGAACCATAGGCCGTTGCGGTTATCTTGTCGTAGTTGCCATAACCGACAGATGTCTTGAATACGGGCTCATGAGATGGATTACGAGTTATCACGTGGATCAAGCCGCCGGTGGCGTTGCGACCAAACAGCGTGCCTTGAGGGCCTTTCAGCACTTCGATACGCTCAATATTGTTGAAGTCGAAAATCATGGCGCGTGTATTGGCAAGATAGACGCCATCGACATACACTGCGTTGCCACCCTCTTCACCGGGGGCGGTATTTTGTGTTCCTACGCCGCGCAAAAAGATCGCAGGTGTACCAGCTGTCTGATTGATCACGAGCCCGGGAACTGCGGCGGATAGCTGCATCGTGTCACTGACGCCACTGGCGGTGATCTGGTTGACGGTCAGGGCGGAGATTGCAATGGGGACGTCTTGAAGATTTTCTTCCCGTTTCTGCGCGGTGACGATGATTTCCTCGATTCCTCTTGACTGCGCCCCATCGGTTTGTGCTGTGACACCTTGAGATACGCCGAAGATTGAGACCAGAGCCGTTGCGATAGCACTTTTCTTGGTATTCATGTTTTCTTTCCTTCTTTTGTTTATTTCCACGGGCCGCTGTAACGCGATCAGTATGACCCCTTTATTGGAAAGACTTCCCGACAGCCCAGTATCCCGCAGCAATGTGTCCAATGCTCCCTGAAGTCCGTAGTTTCCCCTGACTTCGTTGGCCCTTTTCCCATCCACGAGACTGTAGGAAAAAAGTACCTGCACACCTGTCTGCTCAGATAGCTGGGTAAGCGCATCGGCAAGGTGGGCGGCGGAGATATCTATCTCGTAAAGTTTCTCCCCAGCCTGGGCCGATGTGCCCGCTATAACCTGCACAAGCCACAGAAGACAAATCAGAACGGTTTTGAAGCCGCTACGAGTATTTCCCTTTGTCCTTTGAAGTCTGTTGGCGCTATGCGGATAAACTGTGCCCTCAGTAGTCTTATGCTTAGTAGGTCGTATGAGCAGCCTAAATCCTCCAGTCATTCTGAAAAAAATTTGAAAAAAGATATGGAATTGCCGGTTGTAGCGGCAAAGGTATGACATATCGAGTGATTTTTTGGGGTTGTGAGCGTGTGGTGGCCGGCTCTTTTTCACTGTCTAGCCGGAAGGAAGCTTCAATTGCACGTGTTGATCATCCAGTTGACTGACCTGTATGCCAAAACTGATTTCCAGTACTTCATACAGAGCTTCGAGGTCGCCCACCTTGAAGCGCCCGCCGATGGGGATTTCTTTCAGGGATGGCTCGGTTATCTCGATGCTGACAGGCGTGTAGCGTGTCACTTCCTCGATCACCTCAGCAAGGGTGTCACCCTTGAATACCAGATAGCCATCCCGCCACGCCAGCTGCCTTTTGAGGTCTTCTTCGGCGATGGTCTCGACGTTGAGGTGGGCCGTCATCATCTCGTTGGAAGAGACCGCTTGTTCGCTCAGCATTGTGCTGTCGTAGGTGGTACTTTGGCCGCGGGACAGTGTGCCGAGGCGTAGCAGCTTGGGCTGTAGCGTATTATCCTCCGTCGGGGTTATATCTGTTGAGATGTTCTGGATATCTGCCAGCGTTGTGTCGAGATTATCCATCTGTGTGGCGAGGCCCACCTTGCCTTCCGTGACGATCACCTTCATGCCACTGTCCCGCAGCTGAACCGAAAAGGCCGTTCCAATGGCTTGTATCAGGTTTTTGGCTGCATGTACTTCAAAGGGTCTGCGCGGGTCCTTGGCAACCTGGAAGTGGGCTTCTCCCCTCAGCAGGCGCAGTTTGCGGGTGGTTGCAGAGTAGTCCACCTGCACCTGGCTGTCGGTGTTGAGGTGGATCGTCGAGCCATCCGGCAGCTGGGTTATTTTCTGCTCGCCAATGGCAGTGCCATAAATGCCGTTGACTGCTCCCTGGGGTTGTGGGTAGAACCACAGGGCAATGGCTAGTGCGACTCCAATTATCGAGGCCGCAATACTCAAGCGGGGCCGCGTGAATGTAGCCAGGAGTGCAGACAATCTCCCCCCCGAGCGGCGGGTGCTTGATTGACTGCTGAGGGGAATCGCCAGCTCGGTGAGAATATTGGCATCGTTCCAGAATGCGGAGAGGCGCTGAAGCTCTTCCCGATGTGCCGGACTGCGGTCTGCCCATTCGCGCAGAGCGCTGTCTTCGGCGGGGCTCAACGGGGTATCCGCATCGAGCCTGATAAGCCAGGCACGTGCTTCGGCCGTGATGGTTTCGCGATCGTCAAAGGGATAGACATTGTTCACTTGTGTTTTCCTCGCGCGGGCGTGCCAGCGGCTGATAGTGCGGGCGTTGCGCCTGGAGCGGCGTCCCGGGTGCGCTCCCTGATGTAGTTGTCACAGACTTCCACGCCGCGAATCAGGTGCTTTTCCACTGTGCTGACGGCAATTCCCAGATGCGCGGCGATTTCGGCATGTTTCATGCCATACACCTTGCGAAGGATATAGACCTTGCGGCATTGCGGTGGCAGGTTGATGATGGCTTCGCAATGGATGCCAAGTTTCTCACGCGCCAGCACTTCGTCTTCGAGGCTGTCGCCAACAAGTAAGACGTCTGGATTGGCATTGTCCTCTATATAGTCGGTGTTCTGCCGCGATTTGAGGCGCAGTTCCGAGACGGCGACATTCTTGGCGATGCGGAACAGCAGCGATTTGGGTTGCTCGATCTGCTCGGACAGGCTTGCCCGGTAGGCGCGCAGGAAGGTTTCCTGGGCGACGTCCTCGATATCCTGTGTATTGCGCAGATAGCGTGAGATGAAGCGCTTCAGAATACCCTGATGTTTGACGAATGCTTGCAAAAGCTGTGCGCTGGAAGGATTGTCCTTGTCGCGTGAATCTTCTCTGCTGGCCATCATTGTTCTCTTTATGGTGAGATTGCAAAAATGTAACCTTTGGTGGCGACACCCACTGGTCAGTGTGCCATATTTCTTCGCGAAGGGCTTGGCACCGCTCTGGATTATGGTGCTTATCCTTTTTCAATAGAATATGCCGACTTTGGTTTGGAATAAAGTCGGCCCATAGTTGAGCTCGCCTCATGACGTCTTGGCGGACGTTCAATGATCAGGTGCCGAATACAGAACAACATTCAAGGAGAGAGCAATGATCACCATCTATCACCTTGGCGCATCCCAGTCTGACCGCATCGTCTGGCTCATGGAAGAGTTGGGACTGCCCTACGAACTGGTGTGGTTCGATCGCCTGCCGAGCATGCTGGCGCCGCCCGAGTACAAGGCGCTGCATCCGGTGGCAACGGCGCCGACCATCCGTGATGGCGATCTGGTGATGTGTGAATCCGTCGCCATCATCGAGTACATCGTCAACCGCCACGGTGCTGGACGGCTCGGAGTAGCCGCCGACAAGCCAAACTATCCAGACTACCTGTACTGGATGCAGTTCAATCAGAGTCTGATGTCGGCGATTTCTGTAAATATGGTGGCGAAGGCGGTGCCCGGCGCGGACGACAATGTTTTTGCGCAGTCGTCGCGGGACAGGATCACGCGCTACTATAATCAGCTCGAACAACGCCTGGGTGAGTCGGATTACCTGGCCGGTCGTGAATTTACCGCTGCCGACATCCAGAATCTGTTTGCCTTCACCACCATGCCCCGTTTCGGGGGGCCGGCGATCTCTCACTTGAAAAACCTATCGGCCTACGTCGACAGGGTAACGGCGAGGCCGGCGTATAGAAAAGCCATGGCTATCGCGGGCCCTGATGCGGCGCGGCCCTCATAAATCCAGGCTACGTCGAAACTCCCCGCCATTGCGCCTTGATGGCCCTGATCATTGTATAGCTGATCATCGCAAACCAGGCAGTGAAGATCGTCAGTGGCAGCCAGAAGGTGAAGAGTCCGTTCCAGGCAAAGGGGCCGGTTTTGAACAGTTGCGCCAGCACCCCACACTCGGCGGAGATGGTCAGCCACAAACTGAAGTAGCCAATCCAGCGCGGAAAGGCGGAGTGGCTCACAGCCTTTTTTTGTTGAAGGGCGACAAATGTAACCGGCACGGATTGTAATAGCCCGCAAGCGACAACCACCGACATTTGTCGCCTGCAGGCAGGCTCCTACACAGGTAAGTTCCAATTCAGGCGGGGAATGCCACCACGTGCTGCGTGCCCAGACGTACGCCGATGACGTGGTTTGAGGTGCGAGGGCACCAGAGCCAGCGGGCGTGTGCCGCATTTCCCCTATAGGAGCCTGCCCGCAGGCGACCCCTCGTCGCCTGCGGGCAGGCTCCTACAGGGGGCGTATCGAAGGATATCCGCTGTCCCGGCAGGCTGGGTTTGAGTGTGTCCTGTAGGTGCCTCTTCTGTGGAGTGCGGCTCCCATGCTCATGGTATTGCTGGCCTTACACAGCGATTGAGGGCTGCCCATACCAGTGGCGCAAAATGATTTGCATCAATCAGGATGTGTGTAGTTTGGTAGCAAGACCAGAAGCGCTTTACAGCGGTACCGGTTTCTGTAACCATGGCGCCCGGACTTGCAGTGCGGCAAGCAACCGCTATCGAATGCGGTGGCTGCGCTGTGGGCAAAAGGGGAAGCTCCGGCACGTTCAGGATGCTGTCGATGGTGTAATCATAAGTAGTCGCCGTCGTGATCAGCTCCGGCAGTGTTCCGGGCGTCAGTCTGTACCACAAGAAATATCAAAAGCTTACGTTCACTACGAGAGGAGTCACCA
>CAYXXZ010000046.1:15749-23381 GCA_964469165.1 uncultured Porticoccaceae bacterium | reverse complement strand
CTGTCCAGCGGAATCCAGTTTCCTTCGTGTTTGTCGGCACTCAGAATGACCTCGAAAGAACCGTCGTCGCCAAGCTCGAATTTGTCGAACTCGTAATTGCCCAGCATCTTGGAGTCCGGATGGCCCAGTACGTGGCTGAACGACTGGGCGATGATCATTCTGTAATCACCGTAATTTCCCGTGAGCCGGTATTCCCGGCTGCCATCGAGAAACAGGGTGCCGTAATAAAAATCCGGCGAGTTGCCCCCCAGAGTGTAGAGATCGCCATACCAGAATCTGTTGTGAATCACCGGATATTCCACCCGCGGTGCCAGCGCGAGGTTGTACGCCATCGCCTGTGCCTCGATCAGGCCGTGATAGGCCTTGGCGCGGTTTTCCGGAGAATTCCTGAATCTGTCGGAGGATTCCACCAACTCGCGCATCTCTTCGGTAGTGCGCTGATATTCCTCCCATGCATCCCGCAGCAATTGTGTTTCCATGTCTTTGTCTCCCGGTTTCCCTGTCACCGCGACGCTTGGCAGCAATAAGGTTGCAAGTGCAAAAAAATTCAAAATCGATCGCTTACAGAACTTTGCTTTTTTCATGGCTCACCTTTTGCCAAGCATTTCACGCCACACAGGCGCCGTCGGGTCATCCGGCAATACTGAAGCCACCATCGACGGGAAGTGCCTGCCCGGTGATCCAGGACGCAGCATCGCTGGACAGAAAAAGGGCGGCACCGGATATGTCACCCGGCTGCCCGTGGCGCCCCATCGGCACTCTTGCCAACAACTGGTTGGAGACTTCCGGTTGATCCATCATCGGTTTTGTCATCCCGCTTTCCACCATGCCACAGGCAATCGCATTCACCCGTATGTTGTCACGCGCCCAACGCACGGCGAGCACCCGAGTCAAGCCCAGCAGACCCGTCTTGGCCGAGCCGTAGGCCGGCACCGGCTCCATGCCGAAGAAAGATGTCATGGACGCGATATGAATCACGGACGCCCCGCCGGGCAGAATGCTCCGCTTCAAGGCCTGCGAGCAGTTCTCGGACAAGCGGTACACGCTGGTGAGGTGCATTTTTATGGCACGCTCGAAATTGTCGGGCTCGAATTCATCCAGGCCCAGGACATAGAAGGCGACACCGGCACTGTGGACGAGAACATCCAGGCGCTCGAAACACGCGCCAACCGCGTCCACATGGGCGTTGTTTTCCACATCCAGCTGCAGGTAGTCGAACCTGCCGAGATCCTTGTCATAATCCGTTGGCGATGGTTTGGTGCCGGTGATCGTCACCGCCGCTCCGGCCCTGGCAAAGGCATCGGCGATGGCATATCCCAGGCCGCCGGTGCCCCCGGTGACCAGAACATTC
Source organism: uncultured Porticoccaceae bacterium (assembly GCA_964469165.1). Lineage (GTDB taxonomy): Bacteria > Pseudomonadota > Gammaproteobacteria > Pseudomonadales > Porticoccaceae > CAYXXZ01. Next base: position 22,030 of record CAYXXZ010000046.1, on the reverse strand, counting down.
GCGCCGCTGTAGCTGTACTGTACGTTATTCCACATGGTTATCTCTTTATTGATTCAAGGTGTTTACACAGTCGTCTAATTTTCATGTAGGGGCAATTCATGAATTGCCCCTACGGTATGCAGCGGGAATCAACAAGCGTGACTGCAGCCCAATTCCCAGAGCATCATTCTCCCAATACAGGCTCTTGCTTGACAGGAAAACGCTCGTAATAAAACGCAAAGCGCTCGCGCAGTGCGGCGATATCGATGCCAAAATCGCCTATCGGGTCATAGACTACCTGCCCGAGTTTTCCTCTGGGATTTGCCTGCAAATAATCATCCACCTGACGCGATGCCTCCGCTGTCATGTCGAGTCCGCCATGATCGTAGACCTTGTTCACCACTGCGCGCTGATCCGCCATGTACTCGTGGAAGAGGACATCCATGACCTGATTCTCGGGCAAGTCGTCGCGATCCCGCACGCAGGCTTGCAAAAGCCGTTCGATGCGATCGATCCACAGCGTCGCCAGGCCCGGCAGATCCGCTTCGCTGCGGCGAATGCGGTCCCAGTAGGCCACCATGGTGATTGCCGATTGGATCACCGCCACGGGATCTCGGTGTGTAATGATCAGCGCGCAATCCGGATAGACGTTCAGGAGAGGCTTGAGATTCTCCATGTGTGGCGGTGATTTCATGAGCCAGCGGTTGGGGCCCTGCAATTGGGTCATGGCCTGCAGAACTTTTTTGCCGTAGGCGTAATGAGGCGTCTGGTCGTGATCGTAATAATATTGCTGCCAGCGCGGCACCCGTGCCAGCCAGTCGATGATATAGGTGGAAAAATCCAGGCATTGCAGCTCGATATCCTCATGGATATGGTCCGGCGCCATCTCGTGCATCGCTTCCCAGTGCTCGAGTACCTGAGTGAGGATATACCAGCCCTCCACCGCCCGCCGATACCTGGGATTGCTGTCATCATCGGCGAACGAAATTTCATCCTCCCTGGGCACCGGCTCCATCGACTCCCAAAGCTTCATGGCGCGCAGTGCCGGGTTCGAGGCCAGTATATTGACCAGATGCGTGGTGCCGGAGCGCGGCAGGCCGGCAATGATGATAGGGCGCTCGATCTTTACCTCGAGTATTTCAGGCTGGCGTTTGAGACGATCCTCGAAGCGCAAGCGGCAGGCGGCGTAGCGCACGATCTGGTCAAAGGCGCCGGCGCGCCCCAAGCGGTTGAGCCCTCGATCTTCGTCGATGCTTTGCAGCCATACGTCGAGCCTTTCCACAAAGTCCATGTCGCCAAAGTCGCTGAGCCCGGTGCGCTCCTGTGCCAACGCCAACACCGCAGCCGAACTCAGAACCACTTCCGGCGCCGACGCCATGACCTGCTTTTCCAGCGCCGAATGCTCGGGCTTGGCAAGATCGGTTATGTATATCCTGTTCATAGAAATCCCCACGACTTCACTCACCACAGCGGCCGCTGATTGAATTGCGCGCGGCGCTCGCGAATGATTTGTTCGCGCTGCTGTGTTGTGACTTCTTCGGTTGCAAGCGGCAGGTGCTTGCGGATATCGGAAAAAGCGACTTTTTCCGCGTCGGGAACAGGACTGCTGTCGCAGTCCGTCCAGCGCCCCTGGACAACACCGATGGGATAACCTGCGGTATCCAGCCAATTGGCAACGCCCGGATCTTTCGCCGCGACCACGAAGCGCACATAACCGTCGCTGTCCACCCGCGCCTGGCTGCCGTTGAGACTGCTGTGATTGTTGGCCCAGTCGGTGGTTTCGAATAATTCGTTGGTGAGAATCACCGACCAGTAGTGGCACACCTCCGGAACCTTGGCGGTGACGATCAGTGCCTCATCGTCCGCCAGCTCGTAGGAACCTTCGTAATAAAACTGCCCCTGAAATGCCCCCAACTGGGTGAGATCGAATTCCTTGAGCTTGTTGATATAGCCATTGTCGCGCAGCTCTTCGACGTGGCTCAGAAAATAGCTGGCCATGTTACCGGTGAGAGTCGGAATCGCAAGCAGCCTCTCCTCCAGCACGGCGGCCGAAGGGCGCGGCCGGGTCACCGGCACGTCGAGGCGCTCGATGGAAATGGTGGGATCGACCTCCTTCGACCAGTCATAGGCGACTTGCCTCACCCACAACCTCACCGTGCGCGGGTCCAGATGCCACCAGTCACCCGTGTGGCCGACGGGCTTTTCGCTGCTGAGAATCACGTCGTAGCGACCGTCCTCATCGACGGAAAGCGCATTGAAATCGTTGTAGGCGATGGGGGTAACCGGCGCGCCGGCACCGGCTTCCTCCGGTGTGGGGCTGCCGAACTGGCCTATTTTGAAAAGATTCAAAGTGCCTTGTTTTCCCCGCAAACGGTACACACCCTCTGGCGATACCGTGGCGATCTTGTAGATGGTATCGGCATTGGGCTGAAAAACGTTCAGCGCACCGTTGATCCAGGGAACGAAGACCGGGTGATCGGCATCGCTGGCCAGCGCATCGATGGTTTTCGATGCCAGCGCCTGAAGCAGTATTCTGCCAAGCTCTTGCTCGATCTGCGGATCGCCGTGCAGGCGCTCGGGAAGATTCGCCATCACCTGATGGCCAAGGGCGTTGAGATCGCGAGTAAACCTGTCCCAGGACTCGAGAGGATGTGGCGATGTTTCTGCTGCAATAGCTGACATGGTGACTCCAGAAAAAAGTATCAGGCACGCGGCCCAATGCGCGCACCTGCGCGATTGATCCGTTAGAATTTTCATGAAACCTGCCTTCAGAATTCCTGGGGCGGGCGCATTTCCGGTGGCAGCAAGTCCAGCGCATCGCGCTCCGGCTTTTGTCCATCCCAGGTCAGGGCACTGTTCTCCATCGCCGTGAACATGGGTTCCATGGGGCCAGGGAACATCAGCTGCATGTACAGCGGGTTGTCGACGCCTCGCGGCGCGACGTAAATTTCATAGGGTGTGCCATCCGGTGCGATGAACTCCTGAATGACATCAAAGGCCTGCCCCTCTTTCTCTGCCTGCTCGAGAGTGCCGGTAAAATTGCTGCTGTAATAAGCCGTATGGTGAAAGCCGCCCTCCGGATTTTTGGCAAGAAAATCCAGATAGGCCGAAGGTGTATCGTCATGTTGCTGAATGAATTCAAACTGCAGGCTGCCGGAGTACATGAACGCTGCTGTGATCAACGGATCATTGCGCTCGCCGCGGTAGCGGCCTGCCACGCGAATACGGTTCATGTAATAGGCGGGTCCGACACCGGCGGATACCATACGCCCAACCGCAGCCTTGATGTCCGGCACCACGTACGCGGAGTGAACCGCCTTTCCAAAAAATCTGCTCATAATAGCCTCTCGATAATTAACGTTTATGGTTGCAAGGTAGTCAGTGGTCCAAGTTTTAACGGCGCCTGATGCGGCTTTCTATCGTTTATCAGCAACAGGATTTTCAGGTCCACATGAAGCCGCCGTCGATCACGATCATGCTGCCTGTCATGTGATTGGAGGCAGGGCTTGCGCAGAACAGCACGGCATTGGCGACATCTTCGGCACTGCCGGTTTTACCAAGTGGTACTTTCTGTTCTATCAGCGCCTTGATTTCCGGCGTGTCATAAATCGCCTCGGTGTTGGTGGTGCGTGTAGGGCCTGGCACCACGGAATTCACCAGGATTCCATGGGGAGCCAATTCCGCGCTCAGCGAGTGAGTCAGTGAGACCACGCCGGCCTTGGCAGCATTGTAGGCGGCAAGCATGAAGTCCGGCTTGAACGCCGCCGTCGATGCAATGTTGACGATTTTTCCCGGGCGTTTATCGGCGACCATGGTTCTGGCAACCATCTGTGTCAGAAAATATGTGCCTTTCAGATTGCGCTCCATGGTGTGCTGCCAGGTTTCTGGCGTCACTTCCAGAAAGGGTGTGAACGGATGCATCCCACCGGCATTATTGACGAGAATATCAATGCCGCCAAAGGCGTCGACAGCAACGTTCACCGCATTTTCCAGCTGCCCCATATCGGTGACATCGGTGACTACCGGAAGAGCCTTTACGCCCATTTTTTCCAGGTCTTCGGCGGTTCTTTCGGCGGTATCCCGATGCTTATGGGAAACGACGATATTGGCGCCCGCCTCGGCAAGGCGGTACGCGATGGCCTGGCCCATTCCCTGCCCGGCAGCGGTGACCAGAGCGGTTTTTCCCGACAGGTCGAAAAGTTTGGCTATGGATGTCGTCAACATGATTTTTCCTCTGTCCTCTCAAATTATTTATGTTGAGCTATAAGCTGTAGGCTCTAAGTTAAACGCTGGCAGATCTCGGTTTCTCCTGTGTGTAGGGGCAATTCATGAATTGCCCCTACGGTGCAGCTGCTGCCTGCATTTCCGGCCTCTTATGAAATAACACCATCACCATAGGGCGTGGTGTCGGCAAACACGACGGTTTCCTTTTCTACCGCCTTGGCCAGCACGGCAAAAATACCGCCGATTTCCGGATGTGAATAAAGCTTCTGGACCACTTCGTGATAATGATTCATGTCTCGCACTTTCCAGATATGAATCACGGTATTGAAGCGGCCGGTCTGCTGCAGCAGACCGAGAACCATTTTCCAGCCCTCTTCTTCGCAAAGGCCTTTCAGTTTGGGCGCCATGGCGAGAAAATCCCCGACCCCGGCATAATTCAGTTCCAGTGTTGCATGCACGTACATGGCATCCTCCTATTCTCTGAGATGTTGCGTGGCTTTTTCGGCGAGTTCAGCCAACTCCGCAAGGCTGGGATTGCGACGCAGGGTGAGGCCACCGTTGACCTGGAGATTCTGCCCCGTCATGAAGCATTCATCATTGGCAAGCCAGGCCACCGCCGCGGCAATGTCTTCCACTGTACCTACACGGCCAAGTGGATATTCCTTGCGGAATGCCTCGATGAATGCGGGGATGCTGAAGGCGTCACCGGCCATCGGTGTCTCGGTCAGGCCCGGCGAAACAGAATTGGCACGAATGCCGCGGTGACCGAACTCGTTGGCCACCGTGCGCACCACATGATCGATGCCCGCCTTGGTGCCCATGTAAGCGGCGTGCTGCTCCAGTTGAATGGTGGCGGTAGCCGACGAAATCTGCACGATGGAGCCGCCTTCCGTCATGCCCTCGATCATGGCCTGGAGAAAAAAGAACGGCCCCTTGAACTGAGTGGCAAACATCTTGTCGAGGTCGTCCTCGGTGTTTTCCTCGAACGGCTTGAGTAATCCCCAACCAGTTGCGTTCACGCCGATAGAAAGGTTGCCAAAGCGTTTCCTGGCTTCGCGAGCGGCATCGAACACCTGCGTTTTGTTGGTGATGTCCACCAAATGCCAGGCGCCACCGTGCGCGGCCACGAACTCCTCGAGCACATCCTCCTTGCGTCCCGTCACCATCACCTCGGCGCCCTCGGCGATCAGACGCCGCGCGATGGCTTGCCCCATATTGTCCCTACCGCCGGCACCATAGACGATGGCGCCTTTTCCGCTGAGTGTAGCCATTATTGTTTCTCCTCTATTTATCCGGTTCGGTTCATTGATGTGTCAGCGCGCGAGATAACCGCCGTCCACCGCGAGCGCATGCCCGTACGTGAAAGATGCCTGGTCCGAACACAGCCACAATGCGGCGCGGGCAATTTCATCCGGTCGTCCGAAGCGGCCATTGAGGCTCATCATGGCGATGACGTCCTCGCGAGGCATGGGAACCTGGCGCAGCGACGCCTCGAGCATGGGGGTTTCGATGGCACCGGGACAGATCGCGTTGATGCGCACACCCAGCGGCGCCGCTTCGATGGCGGCATTGCGGGTCATACCAAGCACCGCATGTTTGGTGCTGGTGTAAATGGTCTGGTGATATTGAGGACGGTACGAATTCACCGAGGCGATATTGACGATGGCGCCGCCACCTTGCGCCACCATCTGGCGCGCTTCATGTTGCAGACACAGAAACACCCCCTTTACATTCACCGCCATGAGGCGGTCGAAGGTGCTCTCGTCGGCTTCTGTAAAAGGGCCTTCCGCCAATTCCACCGCAGCATTGTTGACGGCAAAGTCGAGCTTGCCATGGTGATCCACCAGGGTTTGCACCATGGCTGCAACATCCTCCGCACGGGACACATCGCAAGCCTGGAAGCGGGCCTCGCCCCCCGCATCGCGAATCTGCGCAACAGTGTTCAAGCCGGCTTCTTCATTGATGTCGGCGACCAGCACGCTAGCGCCCGCCGCGGCAAAAGCCACCGCGACGGCTTTGCCGATACCGCTGCCGGCGCCAGTGACCAGCCCCGCTTTGTCACGATAGTAGTCAGTCAT
>CAYXXZ010000046.1:0-15649 GCA_964469165.1 uncultured Porticoccaceae bacterium | reverse complement strand
TACCGCTGCCGGCGCCAGTGACCAGCCCCGCTTTGTCACGATAGTAGTCAGTCATGGGTCGCACTCCTGGCAAATTCTGCCCTTATCATTGTTTACAGTCGTCATAGCCGGTGCTGTGCTCCCTGTTTTCCATTTGCATGATCAGCTCTGGTTCTTATTTTTTGGTTCGCGATGAGCCTGCGCGAGCGCAGCCATGGCTGCACGCCGCCCGGAAAAAACCGTGTCCGCCAGAGACAGTCCGCTCAGGTAGCCATTCGAACACAAGCCGAGCGCCGTGCGACCTGCGGCATACAGGCCAGGAACGGCGCTGCCATCCGACCTGAGCACCGCGCCACTGTTTTCATCCACCGCCAGCCCGCCGAGCGTAAAGGCGGACGTGGCGCCAAAGCGGTTGTGGCTGGAAACGTTGATGGCGTAATAGGGCCCGGGGCCGATTTCGGCACAGTGCTCCGCCTGCTTGCCGAGGGCATCTCCAGCACCGCGCAACGCCGCGTTGTAATCAGCCAGCGTCGCAGCCAACACCTGCCCGTCGATAGCGCACTTTTCTGCCAATGTCGCCAGGGTCGGCGCGCGTCGTGTACCGCCCAGCACGATATTGATCAAGGCAGGTAACCCCCAATAGGCGAACATGCTGACGCCGAGCGTGAAGGTGCCCCGCACGCCTTGCCAGAATGACCTGGCATCCAGCACCAGCCACGCGGTGCCATCGCCGGACTGACGGATGATGGCGTCGCCGACATTGCCGATATAGGCATCTTCATTGATGAAACGCCGCCCTTCGCGGTTGACGAGAATTCCGCGCAGAAAGGGCTCGGGCGGCGACAGGGAGCGACCGACGAAGGCGTTATCCAGAAGGTCTGTATTGCCGCCAGCGGATTCGCCCAGGGCAATGCCGCTGCCGTCGCAGCCCATCGATCCCATGCGCATCAATGCCGGGTACACGGTGGCGAGATCCGGGCGATGCTGTCTGAGCCGCGCCAGGTTGTAGATGAAGCCGCCAGTGCACAGCACGATCCCGGCGTGAGCGCGAATCAGCTCGCGCCCGCTACTGGCTTCACACTCAAACGCCTGGCAGCGGGCAATGGCGTGCTCGGCACGGCGGCCGTTGAGCGGCAAGATCGGATTGACCTTGCGGTAAAGTCGCAGGTGATCGTGCCAGTGTACCGGCGCAATCCGATCGACTTCGACGCCGAGGACAGCACCGCTTTTGTCGATCACCAGACGCCGCACGGGGGCGTGGGCCATCAGTGTCACGCCCTTATCAAGCGCAGCCTTGCGCAGTGCCGCGTAGTAATGTTTACCGGTAAATCCTCGGCCGCGAACGCGGTGTCCGCGAGGCGCGGGCGACGACACCGCGGCGTTGGCGGCCAGTTTTTCGTTGCCGCAGAAATAGAGAAACTTTCCCTCTGGCGGGTAGGTCGCCTTGCCGTTATAGACCGGCCCGCCAAACATCACACCCTGCGCTTCGAGCCACGCGAGATTCGCGGCACTCTCGGTGCAGAATCGCTCCAGGGTCGTCGACTGCACCGGCACTCGCTCCCGCAGCAGATAGCGATACATGTTTGCGCCGCTGTCCTGGTACCCCTCCTGCGCCTGGTGGCGTGTGCCACCTGCGTAAACGATGCCGCCAGACAGCGCAGTGGCGCCACCTCCGGCAAAGCGGTCGATGGCGATGACGCGAGCGCCGCGCTCTGCTGCATCGATGGCTGCCACTACGCCAGCGCCGCCAAACCCCACCACGACCAGATCCGCGCTGCTACTCCAGGCGACAGCGTCGGCGCCCTCGACAATCAAGGGTCTCTCGACAGCAGCAGGCCCGACTGCAGCCGCCCTCATGCAGGCATCTCGATGAACCGCTGCCCGCCGTTTCTGTGGCTGGCGGCGCCGAAGGGTTTGTCGACCGCTGTCATGACCGTTCCAGATAGCTGTGCAGTGTTTGGTGGTAATGGCGAATGCGGCTTTCCTGATAGCGGGACAGTGTCACCCCTTCGCGGGCGGGCATCTTGAAGCCCTTTTGCTGCAGTGCGAGGTTGCCCACGTCCTGGTCATAGATTTTCCGCAACCAATCCGCCAGTTCGGGCACATCGGCAAAGGGCCGATCTCCCAGTTCCACCTGCTCAGCCGCGAACGGGCGCTCTTCCCCGGCCGGCATGTATTTCATGATGTACATATCGAACGTGGCGCTGTCCGGATCGTTGCCGTTGGGCAGGAAGCGATACACCACCGGAAAACCCAGACTACGAAACAGCACCATGTTGGGGAACACGGAATATTGAATCGCGTCGAGTAACTCCGAATCGGAAATGCCTTCAACATCCTGCCCGGCGTCCGCCATTTGCGAACGCATCAGGCCGAGCATGAAAGCCCTGACGGTCGTACCTTCAGGCAATTTCGGCGCCTCGACCCGAGGCCGCACGATTTCCTCGAACAGTCTGTCGAGCACACGCTGGTCGTCGGGCGTTTCTGTCAGCGTCGAGCTGGGGACGCCGATGGGCGTGATGAAGCGGCTGATGTGACGGCCATAGATGTCGTACTGGGTGTTGGCATCGTCGGAAAATTCCACCGTCTGCGAGTGCGTTTCGGCAACGTGGAAGGACTCGATGAACGCCTCGATGCAGGCCTTCCAGTTCGCCGGCAGTACCTTGCGGTATTTGGCGGCGATATACATGTCCTCGAAACGCCGTGCCGCCAGATGTTGCGGCAACACTTCCAGGTAGCTCGCCAGCGGCTCGGCGTTGAGATCGAAGTTGATGAAGACAAAACCGCCCCAGGTTTCACTTTTCACATCCACCAGATCGTGACTGCCATCCTTGATCTGAGGAAAATCCCATTGCCCCGGCAAATCGGTGAGAGCACCATTGAGGCTCCACACGAAGCCGTGGAACGGACAGCGAATTTCGCGCAGATGGGTATCACCGCTGCACAGTTTGGTAGCTCGATGGGTACAGGAATTCTGAAAGGCGCGAATATCGCCGCTCTCGGTACGCAGTACCAATACCGACATATCGCCGATTTCATAGACATGAATATCGCCCGGCTCGGGAATTTCTTCTTCGCGGCAAGCGAACTGCCAGACCCTGGGCCACAGCCTGGCCATTTCCAGGCGATGGATTTCGGGACTGGTGTAGAGAGAGCGCGGGCTGTCGTCGATCCCCAGATCGGGATTGACAGGTTCACGCATGTCCTGCGGCGGTGGCACCGCATCGGCGGCGGCAAGATTTTGATAGAAAGACCAGGCATCGCGGCTCATGGCGTCCTCCGGTTAATCGAGAAAAATATCCGGTCAATATGGAAATACCGGGAGGATAAGATGCGTGCCCACACCGGGAACTGACAGCGCCCGGCTCAAGGCTTGCCGTTCTTTATCACCCTGTATTTCTTATCTCCCGTTTATCGTTTATTTAATATTTCTGGTGCTAATCTTCTGATTCACTCAGGGCAACTTCCACCCATCCGTCCACCACGCGGGTGGCGTAGGTCTGCAAGGGAATGCGCGTCAAGGTTCCCTTGGGCTCACCGCTGGGTAGGTGGAAACAGGCACCGTGCATCGGGCAAAAAATGGATTGACCGCGAATGCGCCCTCCCTCGAGGGGTTGCGCCTGGTGGCTGCAGCGATTGAGTACCGCATAAAAACCTGCACTGGTGTGGCAGATGAGAATGGATTTGCCCTGCACTTCGACGGCCTTGTTGGCATTCGCGCCGAGCTCGCCCACCGCCAACACGGGAATGTATTCAGTCATGCTCCGCCCTCCAGCCCATTCAAATGGGCAGCTTGTTTCCGGGAGACTCTCTGACCGATAGCGAGACTCAGCCTTCCGTAAACGGAGCGGCGCGAGTCCTGGAATCCTGTAGCGGTCATTATTTTTACCCCCCGCAATTCATGGATGATTTACAACGCGGAATCTTTCGTTTTTTATGTTACACTTGTAACATCTAAATAGAATGCTGGCATACAGTAACGAGGTTGTCAATGCCTTTGATCGTCGATCACGATGCGCGCCGCGACGAGCTTTCCGCGGTTGTCGCACAGCTCATCGCCACCCGTGGCCTCGAGGCCGTTACGGTGCGCGCCACTGCCGATGCTGCCGGTTACAGTACGCGCGTAGTGAGCCATTATTTCAGCGGCAAGCGGGAGCTGCTTCTGTATTGCTACCGCTATATCTCCGAGAGATCGACGCGGCGCCTGGTGGCGGAAATGCAAAAACCTGGCGGAAATCTGGAGACTGCACTTTTTTCCCTGTTGCCGTTTCACGAAGAGGCGCGCCAGGAATGGCTGGTTTGGGTAGCATTCTGGGGAGTCGCCATTGCCGACCCGGAGTTTTCGGAAATCCAACGCCAGCAATTCAGCGAATCACAGGAGGTGATCCTTTCCCTGGTATCGGCTGAACACGAAGATCCGGATGACCACCAATACCTGGCCAAGGAAATTCTTGCGGCTCTGATGGGCATGGCCGTGCAGGCCGCGTTCAACCCCCGCGAATGGCCGCGGCGGCGACAGGAAACCTTCATTCACAGGCTTCTCGATAGACGGTAGGTTGGGTTGAGCGCAGCGAAACCCAACAATGGATGGTATGCCTTGACAATGATGTTGGGTTTCGCTGCGCTCAACCCAACCTACCTGCTCCATGGCGGCTTCCCGCTTCAGTCGATATCCATGGTGCCGAGATCATCCATGGCCACCGTGATGCGGCGAATGAACTCCAGGGTAATGTCTCTGGGTTGCATTTCGGGCATGCCCTCCGCCGGCGACAATGTGATGGTCCACCAGGTGAGCACCGACATCATCTGCTGACGGTAATTGTTCCAGGCTTCTTCAAAACTGATGTTCGTTGCGCCGCGCTGCGCCATCTGCTCCAGATAATAGGCGATGAGATCACGTTCCCAGCGGCGGCGATCCTCTACGGTGCAAGCAGTGACGATGGTGTAGGCGAGATCACGCGACCAGTGTCCGCGAGTCGCGCACTGCCAGTCACTGAGCCCCATCTTGTCTTCGGGCAGGCAATACCAGTTCTTCAAATGCACGTCGTTGTGAATAAATGTTTGCGGCAGCTGGTTATGTTTTTCAGCCGAGGCGACGGTCTTTGGCCAAACCTCACTGTAGCGCCGGTAAAGCGCGGGCGGAATCACTTCCTCGGCATCGAGAAAGCCCTTGTTGGAGCCCTCTTCCATACCGAAATCCTTGGTGCGCCACAAATACTCCGGCCAGGTCACCAGCTTGCTCAATATAGTGTCGAGTTCCGGGGCACCGAGGAAGCGGGCATGCATTTTCGCCAACTCCTCCATCTGGCTTTCCACGCGAGCCTGGTTCATCGGCGTTTCATGATTACAGAAGGATTCGACCTTGTCGCTGACGTCTTCCAGAATGATAAGCGAGTTGAACGAGCGCGGATCGTAACGGGCAAAAAGCGCGCGCGGCGATTCGATATCCACCAGCGGCTGAATTTCGTTGTAGAACGTGGTTTCGCACACCAGCGCACCCGAGGTGCCCAGCAACATGCGGTTGAGCAATTCATGGCTGGATTTACAGAACACCTTTTTCTGTAGTCCGGCAGCTTTTCCAATGTCGTTGTAAGCGATGGAAATCTTGCGGCGATTGGAGGAGCCGGTGTCCTTGGGGCCGAGCTGCAGTGATTCCACCCTGGCGCCCGGTACATTTTTGCACAGCACCTTGGTCAGCCACTCCGGCGTGATGGCCTCGTAGCAATACGGCAAGTCGGTTTCCTCTATCGGAACGGGTTTGTTTTTCTGTTCTTCGTCGTAATAGCTCTGAATCTGTTCAGCAAGTGGTGTCATGATATTTTCCGCTGCTCATGATTTATTGAATTCGCCCTTGAGCACAAGGGTCGATCAGCCTTTGTTCGCCGAGAAGCCCTGGCCCTGTTCGCGATCGTACAGCGCACCTGCGCCTTCGTAGTTCGCCAGTGCACCCGGCAGTTCGTCGAGGTGCGGAAAGCGATTGAGCTGGTTGCCACCGGCAACATCGATGACGGATCCTGTCACGTAGGCGGGCCCCGACAGCCAGACGACGGCGCGCGCCATGTCAGCCGGTGTTCCCAATCGGCCGAGCGGCACCTCGCGGGAGAAACGCTCTCCCACGCCCGGGCTGTTGTAGAGATCCGAAGACATTTCCGACATCACGGTGGCGATGCGGATACCATTGACCTGAATCTGGCGCGGGCCGTATTCCCGCGCCGCGTAGCGCACCAGGCATTCAGTCGCAGATTTCGCGCAGGCATAGGCAAAATGGGGCTCGATGGGATGCGTCGCACTCATGCTCGAAATCAGGATGATAGAGCCGGGACCAGTCATGGCCGCGGCCATCTCCCGAACGAAGTACGTCATGCCGAAAAAATTGACCTGCACCGCCTGCTGAAGGATATCCGGCGAGACCTCGGCAATGCTGCTCAACACTGGCGTCGCCGCGGAATTGACCGCGATGTCCACACGACCGTAGGCGTCCAGGGCAGCCTTGCGCAGATTTATGATGTCTTCTTCACTGCCGCCATCACAGCGCACCGCGGTGCCACCGATTTTTTCTGCCAGGCGCTGCAGTGGCTCAAAGCTCCGCGCGGCTACGACAACCTTGGCTCCCTGCCGGGCAAGCTCTTCCGCGATACCCCACCCCGTGCCGCCCTCCGCGGAGGCCCCGAGTACCACTGCCACCTTGCCGGTCAACTCAGCCATGATCAAACCTCAATTTTCGTTATCGGTAACTGCCGTGCAGCTGCATATCCACAATCAATACGCTTGCATACTATTAATGTGAGAACATTCTGTCAACTCGTTGACCGCTTGGATGATGAGGAGTAGGAGCGGCCTTGGTCGCGAATCTTTATCCCAAGGCATGTTCGCGGCCAAGGCCGCTCCTACAGGTCATCGCAGAGAACGCAGGATCATCGCAGCGAAGCGAGCTTGGCTTTGACTTTCTCCAGATAATCCTGGTGCTGTTCCACACGCCGGAAACCGAGCCCCATGGTGAATACGCTGGCCGAAGTACCCCCCGCGTCCTGCCAGCGTTTTAGGGTGTCCACGACCTGGTCGGTATTGCCCGCCTCCAGCATGATCAGCTCGGCGCCGAAGTTCTGTTCGGCGCGCCCCTTTGCCGCGAGATGGTGCCGTACCCTTTTCCACCCATCCAGCACGGACGCCACCGTGGTGTCTTTGCCCGTATAGCTCGACGTCAGCGCGCCGGCAAAGATGAAGCCGTCTGCCAGTGCTGCGGCGCGACGGAAGGCCGGCTCGGAAAAGCCGCCCATCCAGATGGGAATATCGCGGCGCGGCCGCGGGTTGATGGCGCCGCGATCGATACGGTCGAAGCGGCCTTCGAACGTTACCTGAGGCTCGCGCCACAGGCGGCGCAACAATTCGACCTGCTCGCCGAGGCGTGCGCCGCGGCTTGCGAAATCCTGCCCCAGTGCTTCGTACTCCACGTAGTTCCAACCGCTTCCGACACCAAGCCGCAGACGCTGGCCCGATAGCAGATCGAGGTCTGCACACTGCTGCGCAGCGAGCACGGTTTGGCGTTGTGGCAAGATCAAAATGCCCGTCACCAATTCGATGCGCCTGGTAATTGCCGCGAGGTAGCTGAAAGCTACCAGTGGATCGTGAAACGGATCCTTCTCCGTGTAGGGCCCCCACAGCGGAGGATCGCGATTTTCGTGGCTGGCGCCCACCACATGGTCGTACATCAGCAGATGGTCATAGCCCAGATCCTCGGTTGCCAAACCAATGCGGCGCAATGCCTCAGGATCGCCGCCGAGCTCTATCTGAGGATAGACAACGCCAATTTTCATGGTGCCCCCTGAGAGTCGCCAAGACACCCTGCCCGGTGATACATGGGTTATTTCTTGAATAACATGCGAACGACTTGCCAGATGATTTTGGCATTGAGCAGTTTCAGTGACTGCCGCAGCTGCGCGGGCGTCAGTACCGCCTCCACGGGCATGGCGCCCATGATGGTGCCGCAGACGATCAAGTGCTCACCCTCTGTTTTCAAGGCACTGACATCCATGAGTTCCATGTTGTCGGATGTATACAATTTCATCGTTGCTATCCGTTTATTTTCTCAAAAATGGTTCAAATACTGATGAACGCCCGCTTCAGGTCGAGCTTCCAGTCCATCATCATTTTCATTGCCGTGGCGCGCCCACCCAGGGTGACAGCGCCACCGGGATGCTGCGTGGGACCCGACAGATAAAAACCGTCCAGCCCCGGAATCTTGTACTGACCCAGTTCCGGAATCGGCCTGCGGCCCATGAACTGGGAGAGCGTAGTGCCGATACCGAAAATATCGCCATATTTCATGTTCGCCGAGTGGCGATGGTGGTCGAGCGGCGATTCCCGGTATGCGCCAATGATGTTGGCTCGGCTCAGATTGGTGGTGTATTTGCACATTTCGTCATAAATGGCGTTGCACCAATGCTCCTTGACGTCGTCCCAGGCCTCCAGGCCACCTTCGGCGAGCTGCATGGGCGCGAAATGGTAGAGATACATACACGCCTGCCCCGGCGGCGCACGGGAGGGATCGTGCAAACTCTGCACCGCGCTCAGCGGGCTCAGATGGCCGGCGGGCATCTCCCCGTAGCGATAGCTGTCGAACGCCTTGCGCATGCCCAGGTAATCACGCTGCAGACACTCCACCAACATGGCCTTTTCATACTCGGGTCCGGCGCGCCAGCGCGGCGCTTCGCTGAGTGCAATCTGCTGATTGATGGCACCGTAGGAACCGAGTGTCACCTTGCTGGCGGCATCGACAATATCGGGATCGACACCTTCGATCACCTTGCCGATATCCCAGGGGTGAATCGAGCCGATGACCGCCTCGCGCGCGGCGATTTCACGGCCGTCCGCCAGTTTCACGCCGTTGGCGCGACCGCCGGATACCAGCACTTTCGTCACCTGGCTGTTGGTCAGCACCTCGCCGCCATGGTGTTCGATACAGCGCACCAGCGCGTTGGTGAGATTGGCACTGCCGCCAACTACGGCGCCGGAACCCTTGATGTGTGCCACACCCAGGAGAATGGTGGGGACGATCCCCGTGCCCTTCATCTCGGGCTCCATCATCAACTCACTGCACCATTTCAGGATGTGCATCTTGAGTTCGGGCGATTCGAAATTGCGCTCTACCACATCGTAGGCGCTGTCGAGCATGTCGGTTACCAGCCTGCGCCCTTGCGGGCTCTGCTCGAGCAGGGCAATGAAGCCGCCAAACGGCAAAGGCGGCGTAAAATAACCTTTGAGAATCAACGGCAGGATGCCTTGGGCGCGCTGCACCCAGCTCCTGTAGGTGTCGGCATCCCGCGCCGAAAACCTGGCAATGGATTCGCAGGTTTTATCGAGATCGTTCCAGGTGATGAGCCCCGTGTCATCATCGAATATGGTCGCAAAAGTAGCCTCCGTATAAGCCCACTCGAGACCAAAGCGGCTCGCAAGCTCCAGCTCATCGTGGCTGATGGTGGGATTCATCAGGCACACCACCATGCCCGTGGCATGGGGATCGCCAATGAAACCCGGCGCTGGCTCGATGGAAATGACGCCGCCACCGCACTGATCATTCTTTTCCAGCACCGCAACGCTCTTGCCGATCTTTGCCATATAAGCGGCCGCCGTAAGCGAATTACTACCACCTCCGACAACCACGATGTCATAGCTGTTTTTCATTATTCCTGACTCCCTAACGAATCCCATCATGGTGTGCAGCCATCTGATAGAGGACCACCCTCGATACGCCCCTGGTGGCGAACATCCATCACGATAAGCAGGCAGGCGAAATAATAGCATGCACATTTATTGTATGCTACATTCCTATTTGACCTATATCATGGGCCGCCCACAGGGGCCGACAAATAACCGTTAAGCTTTGTTTGGCAACACATCAGCGGGATTGGACAACATCATGAGCAACGACACAGACTGGAACAGCAACCTGGGTGGCGGCTTCGGCAAACATGTGCCAGAGGACGAGTACTATCACGGCAGCGGCGGACCAGAAGACTCCCTTACCGAAACCTGGTACTGGAACTTTCACGTGGCCGAAGCCGCCATCAACTGCTTTGCGTACTGCTGGGTACACCCCAACCTGAAGATCGTCACCGGCGGCGTGATGATCTTTCAAGGCATCAAATCCCAGCACCTGGAGTGCGAGCTGTTCGACATGCTCAATTACAATGCCATGGCGCCAATCGTGGGCGACGGCAGCGATATCCGCTTCCCCAACGGCATGCGCGTGGAAACCATCAGCCCCCTCCAGCACCTGCGCTTCACCTTCAGCGACCCGGGCCGCGACACCGCTTTCGATGTCGACCTGAAGGCTATTGACGTACCCATCATGCGCGCCAACAACAAACACTTCGAACAGGTGATGCACGCCACCGGCGAACTGACCCTGCGCGGCAAACGCTACACAGTGGACTGCTACCCGGTGCGCGACAGATCCTGGGGCGAGCCGCGTCCCGAAGTACACGTGCCCTCCCCCCCATACACCTGGGTGACCGGCACATTTGGAAAAGACTTCGCCTTCAACGTGGGTTCGCACGACGACCCGATCCACAAGCCGGATTGGCTTGATATCATGGACACGCCCGAACGCAGCTTCAAGGATGGCTGGGTACTGGTCGACGGCGAGCAGCGCCGCGTTGTGAGCGCCTCAAAAATCACGCGCCGTGAATTTCCCCTCTGCCGACCTGTCACCCACGAATACGAATTCGAGGACAGCGCTGGCGATACCTACAAAATCACTGGCCGTATCATCGCCCAGACCAAATGGTCAGGCTGGTCAAATGCGGTATGCCACATCGGGCTGGTGGAATGGGACTGGGATGGCCGCAAGGGGTATGGGGAGAGCCAGGAGGTGCAGTGGAATGATTATGTTTGGAAGTCGCAAATGCGCCTCAACCGCTCTCCAGAATAAGCCCGGCAACCTTTTCTGCGATAGTCAGCAGGCCCCTACATTTTACCAATCCAGCTTTCGAGATCACGAACCAGATTCTTCAACGCCGGGTCTGCCGGAGCGAGCTGTTGCAGGGCGCGGGCGAACGCCAGTGCCACAGGCCAGTCCTGCTGGTGCTGGGCCGCGTCCAGGCCGAGCATCAGCAGCTCCGCATTAGCGGGCTGGTCCTGGATCAGGCGTTGCACTTCCGCTATCGCCTCGCGATGTTTGCCCAGGCTGTTGAGCGCCACTGCGTGGACATAGCCGTAGCGCGTATTGTGTGGCGCCAGCCGCGCGGCTTCGGCAAGGGCCGGCAGGGCGCCGCTGTAGTCCCTGGTGCGCACCAGCGCCAATCCCAGTGAGTGGTGGAGCTGGCCGCTTGCGCCATTGTGCCGCAGCGTCTGGCGCAGCAGGGCGACGGCTTCCTGGTTCCGGCCCATTAAATGAAACAGATCTACCAGATTGATAGTGGCCTCGACACGATAAGGCTCCAGATCGACAGCGCGACGGTAATAGTGTTCGGCTCTGTCACTGTTGCTATTGGAAAGATGATAGAGCCCCAACCCCATCAGGCCGTCGGCACTGTCACGGTGACGCAACAGGTTGGTGTAGTAATCCTTCATGACCTCCGTCAACTGGCTCTGCCCCTCTGCCGAAAGACGTGTTTGTGCGCCTGGCAGCTCCGGCCCCAGCAGTGATTCCAGTGCCGCGAAACGCACCAGCCTGGCGGTGTCTGCTAGCAGGGGCACGGCCTGAGCCACGCGCCGCTCATAGGGCAGGGCGGAGAGCACCGTCACTGCGGCAGCACGCACCAGAGGATCAGGGTCTTTCAATCTGGCCTGGGCTATACCTGCTCCGTCGGAGGTGTTGCCAGCAAGCCGAATGAGCGCCGAGGCGCGCAGAATCGCCGGATTGTCGCCGCTGACGAAATTGCGCAGCCTGGCGCTCGTAGTTACACCGTCGATCAGTTTCGCGTACTGATCGACGGGACGGTCCACCAGGGCCTTGCCCATGGCTGCGAGCCACTGGTTCAGCGCCGCGGCGGCCCAGGGGTTGTCCTTGTCCTGATGGCATTGCACGCAGGCGTTGGGGGTGCCGTGCCGTTCCGACAAGTCGGGGCGGGGAATGCGGAAACTGTGATCCCGGCGCGGGTCCACCACCATGTACGTGGTGGCCGGCATGTGGCAGCTGACGCACTGGCTGCCGGCGGAGGTGGCGTTGTGATGGTGGTGCGCCGGTGTATCGAAAGTGGCGGCGTTGTGGCACTGCGCGCACAAGGCGTTGCCTTCCTGCTTCAGTTTGAGGCTGTGGGGGTCGTGGCAGTTGCTGCAGGTCACGCCCTGGTGAAACATCTTGCTCTGCATGAAGGAGCCGAGCTCGAAGACCTCGTCGCGGATCTGTCCGTCGGTGTGGTAGAGCCCGTCCTCGATCAGGGCGAGACGGAAATTGTCGTGGAAATCGCCGCCGGTGGTTCCGCTCTGGCCGATCAGGCCGCGGCGGGCGTGGCAGGCGCCACACACGGCAATCTGGTCTTTGCCGGCAAGGGCGCCGCTTTTGCCTTGCGCGCTTGCCGACAGAATGGCTGCCGCGGAGGCGCTTTGCAGGCTGAGGTCGAAGCCTTTCATGGCGTGACCGGCAAGCGCGCCGCTGCGGGCGAGTTCCACGTGTTTCTTGCCGGGGCCGTGGCAGGCTTCGCAGGCGACGTTGATCTCCGACCAGGTGGTGTCGTAACCGCCGCTTTCGGGCAGGTGGTTTTTCTTGAGGTTGGTGGAGTGGCAGTCGGCGCAGCGGTTGTTCCAGTTGTGTTGCAGGCCGGTCCAGTGCAGCGGGTCGTCGTGGCCGATGTTTTCGTCCGGGTACAGGTGGAACCAGCGTTGACCGCCCTCGCTCTTGGGGCGGCTGTCCCAGGCGATACTCAGAGCCTGATAGCGGCCGTCGGGAAAGGGAATCAGGTATTGCTGAAGGGGGTACACCCCGAAGGTATGGGACACGGGGAAGGTTTGCAGGCGGCCCCGGCCGTTGTCGGTCTCGACAAAGAACTGTTTTTCACCCTGCCTGTTCTGCGCGCTGAAAAAACGGCTGACGACGCCGTTGTAGGTAAATGTGGTGCCGGAAAAATCACCGAGCACGCTTGCCTCGCCCGCTTTCTGCATGGCGAGATCGTGGTGTGAGCCTTGCCAGCTTGCGAATTGCTGTTGATGGCATTGCCGGCAGACGTGCGCGCCCTGATATTCGTCCTGTGTGGCGCCATGACAGAAAAGACTGATGAGGATGAGTAACAAAAATAGATAACAGCGAAGTACAGTGCAGCTCAAAGGAGAACACCTCACAGATTACAGTCGCTGTTCAATAGCACTTGCACAAATATCAAGTAAACAACCAGGATAAAAGCTGAAAAAAACTTACTCACAGAACAAAGGTATGCCATCCACCTCTGCCCCGTGAGTCTCGCCTTAAGTCAGTCCGATCCGTAGGCCTTCTGGAAGTTTGGCATCTCCAAGACGTCCCTCCGAGTTCTGTTGTTGATATCGCTCCAATTAATCAGCGGATACACTTGATTGGCTTTAGCCTCCTGATCGAATAGCGCCTTTAACTCTTCCAACTTTTCGGGGTACTTAGCTGCAAGGTCAATGCGCTCATTGAAGTCCTCATTCAGGTTATAAAGGCTCCACACTTCCTTACCCGCATTGTTTTCATGCTTAGTAGGTGCAGGATAGGTACGCATTATGTCAACAAGATCGGGGCGATAACCGAAACCTGCCTTCCAGCCATCTTTGACGATTGCACCCGAACCGCCAATAAAGAAATGCTGCTGGTTGCGACGGGTTTCAGCATTGGCATCATTGAAGGAGTATGCCAAGCTCACCCCTTGAACCTCGGTCTGCGAAATACCCCTTAAACTATCTGACACCTCTGCACCAGCGATCTCCAAGGTAGTAGGCAGCAAATCGATTACATGACTATACTGGTTACGAACACCACTCTCCTTAATTTTTTTCGGCCAGTGAACGATCATTGGATTACGGGTGCCGCCTTCAGAATTGGCATCCCCTTTCCAGTATTGGAAAGGGGTATTTGTCGCTTGGCCCCACCCGATCGGATAATTGCTATAGGTGGCAGCAGTGCCAATATCGTCCAGCAAC
Organism: uncultured Porticoccaceae bacterium; assembly: GCA_964469165.1. Taxonomy (GTDB): domain Bacteria; phylum Pseudomonadota; class Gammaproteobacteria; order Pseudomonadales; family Porticoccaceae; genus CAYXXZ01. The sequence continues at coordinate 1,579 of CAYXXZ010000046.1, read as the reverse complement.
CCCTTTAATTGTACAATCTGTGCTTCTTCGTCACGGTCCGGTGGCACACCCTCAATTGCAATACTACCGTTTACGCCACCCTCTTTACTACCACCGTTGTCACCGACAATAACAAAAATTGCCGTATTATCGAGAAGCTCTTTTGACTCCAAGTACTTGACCAAACGTCCAATTTCATAATCTGTGTAGTCGAGGAAAGCTGCATAACCCTCCATAAACCGGGCATACACCGCCTTCTGGTCCGAAGACAAGCTGTCCCACTCCTCAACACGAGGATCACGCTCAGGCAATATGGCATCATCCGGAATCACACCAAGGCGCTTTTGTCGCTCAAAGACCTCTTGGCGGAATATATCCCAGCCAGCGTCAAATCTGCCTTTGTATTTGTCAAGCCACTCCTGATCCGACTGATGAGGCGAATGCCCAGCTCCAGTAGCTATATACATAAAGAACGGCTTGCCTGAGTCAAGAGCTTGCTGTCGGTCAATATAAGAGATGGCCTTGTCAAATAGTTGGGCATTAAGATGGCGACCATCTGCCTCTACATGTCGAAGATCCTCCACCAAATCGGGCTTGTACTGATCCGCCGCGCCCCACAGAAAGCCAAAAAAGTGATCGAAGCCTTTGCCTGTGGGCCAGCGTTCAAAGGGTCCCAGGTCCGTCATCTCATCATCTGGTGTCAAATGCCACTTGCCAAGGGCATAGGTACTGTAGCCAACGGTGCGAAGATATTCAGCAATAGTACCGTCCTTCGGTTCTAACCTGCCTGTGTAACCCGGGAACTCGAAAGCAAGGAACTTATCTGGAAACATGCCCATACCCACCTTGTGGTGATTTCGCCCTGTGAGTAGCGCGGCGCGGGTTGGAGAGCAAATACCCGCCGTGTGAAAATTAGTGTAACGCAAGCCATTATCGGCCAGGTCCTCCAAAGTGGGCGTCTGAATCAAGCCGCCGAAGGCACTACTGGCACCAAAACCAACATCGTCTAATAATATCCACACAATATTGGGTGCACCTTTGGCATCTGGTAGTGCAGGCGGTATAGCCTCTTTGGATTCGGCGTAAGTTTTGCCGATCACAGCATCACCACTTTCTGCAGCTGCGGAGCTTGTGGCACAAACGCTTAGAATGCACATTATCGTGAAGTAAAAAAACGCTTTAGAGAAACGATCTCGCAGACAAGCCATTTTCTCTTGAACCCCACTATTTATCATAAAACACCCTTGGAAATTTCGTTTAACAAGCATGCAAGACCACCTCCGCTCTCAAAGCTCCGAACTCGTCATATAATTAACGTTAGAAATCATGCCGATTTTTTATAAACACTATATTTAGTATGGAAATACTACGTTCATAATCTCAAAGACCAATAACTCTATTGACCGAAGTTGTATTGAAACTCAACGCCATAAGTCCTTGGAGCACCTGGAGCGCCCGGATCGACCTGACCGCTTGTAGTGACCTGCGTATAACACTTTTCATCCCCCGGATTATTGCCGAACAATTTAATAGCTCAGCGTTCATGAGTAAATATCCCCCGGCCAAGCCGGGGGCTTTAGTTTGTGAGCCGCTCAAAGCG
>CAYXXZ010000045.1:0-24859 GCA_964469165.1 uncultured Porticoccaceae bacterium | reverse complement strand
ACGACAAAGACTGCGACATCTCCATCATCCGCGGCAAGAAAGTCTCCATCATCGGTTACGGTTCGCAGGGCCACGCCCATGCCTGTAACCTCAAGGATTCCGGTGTCGATGTCACGGTTGGCCTGCGTCCCGGTTCTGCCTCCGTCGCCAAGGCCGAGGCCCACGGCCTGACCGTCAAATCCGTGCCCGAGGCGGTTGCCGGCGCTGATCTGGTGATGATCCTGACGCCCGACGAATTCCAGGGCAAGCTGTATCGCGAAGAGATCGAGCCCAACATCAAGCAGGGCGCTGCGCTGGCGTTCGCCCACGGTTTTTCCATTCACTACAACCAGGTGCAGCCCCGCGCCGACCTGGACGTGATCATGATCGCCCCCAAGGCGCCTGGCCACACCGTGCGCAACGAGTTCGTCAAGGGCGGCGGCATTCCCGATCTGGTGTGCGTTCACCAGGATGCCAGCGGTACGGCGAAAGCCACCGCGCTGTCCTACGCCAGCGCAATCGGCGGCGGCCGTTCCGGCATCATCGAAACCACCTTCAAGGATGAGACCGAAACCGACCTGTTCGGCGAGCAGGCGGTGCTCTGCGGTGGCGCCGTCGAACTGGTCAAGGCCGGTTTCGAAACCCTGGTGGAAGCGGGTTATGCCCCGGAAATGGCGTATTTCGAGTGTCTCCACGAGCTCAAGCTGATCGTCGACCTGATGTACGAGGGCGGCATCGCCAACATGAACTACTCCATCTCCAACAACGCGGAGTACGGCGAGTATGTCACCGGCCCCGAGGTGATCAACGAGGAATCCCGCAAGGCCATGCGCAACGCCCTCAAGCGCATCCAGAACGGTGAATACGCCAAGATGTTCATTACCGAGGGCGCGGCCAACTATCCCTCCATGACGGCCTATCGCCGCAACAACGCTGCACACCCCATCGAGCAGGTGGGCGAACAGCTGCGTGGCATGATGCCCTGGATCGCTGCCAACAAGCTGGTGGACAAGAGCAAGAACTGATGTTGGTTGGTCTGACGTCGAACGTCTGACGTCGGACGCCAGGAAGCGGTGGCCCAGGCCGCCGCTTTTTTTGTTGGGGGGTGTAAACTTGGGGTTGGTTGGCAGTTTCCAGTTGCGCAGCAGTGGGGAATCTAGGCTACAGACGAGAGTGAGCTGTAAGCCATAAGCTTTAAGCAGGAGCACGGAAAGAGCTGAGTCCTGCCAGAGTTCAACTTAGAGCTTACAGCTTATAGCTCAACAACAACCCGTAGCCCGAATTTCTGACTTGCGTGCAACGGTTGTCAGTCAACAGTTGTCAGTATTCAGCACGGCAACTCAGTTCTTCTCCTCCCTGACAACTGTAAACTGTGAACTGTCAACTAAAAAACAGCGAGTTTATGACCGACATCGAGCAAAACGACTTATGACCGATACCGAGCAAAACGACACGAACCAACAGGATCCAGCGGTCAGGCGCAGAGGAATCTATCTGCTTCCCAACCTGCTTACCACCGGGGCGATGTTCGGCGGCTTCTACGCCATACTGGCCGCCATGAATGGCAATTTCCAGGGTGCGGCCATCGCTATTTTCGTCGCCATGTTCTTCGACGGGCTCGACGGTCAGGTGGCGCGCCTCACCAATACGCAAAGCGCGTTCGGGGTTCAGTACGACAGCCTGTCCGACATGGTGTCTTTCGGTGTTGCGCCGGCGGTGGTGGCATTCAGCTGGATGTTGCACAGCCTCGGCAAGCTGGGCTGGGCGGCCGCTTTCATCTATGCATCCTGTGCGGCGTTGCGCCTGGCGCGCTTCAATACCCAGGTCGGCGTGGTGGACAAGCGCTTCTTCATCGGTTTGGCCAGCCCCGCCGCGGCGGCGCTGGTCGCCGGGCTGGTGTGGAACGGTCACGATGTCGATGTATCGCCGGGAACTGCCTTGCTGGCAGCGGTGATGACATCCGTTGCCGGCCTGTTGATGGTCAGCAACCTGCGCTACAAAAGCCTCAAGGGCATCAACCTCAAGGGCCGGGTGCCGTTCATGGCCATTCTGGCGGTGGTGATGGTGGTGGTGGTGATCTCCACGGCCCCGGCTGCCGTGCTGCTGTTGCTCGCCATGACCTACGCCCTGTCCGCGCCGGTGTTCTGGGTGATTCGCAAGTTGCGCAAGCGCCAGCGCCGGCGCGAGGCGGTCGAGACCTACGTGAGACAGGCAAAGGCCGAAACGGATGCCGGACAGTCCGATGCCAGTGACGGATAGCGTGCACCGATAATAGAATCTGGTTTGTATTACTCCTCTTCAGGGGGAAGGATTTTCTACTCCGGCGTTTGTCGGAGTCACAGGAGTCAGCCAATGAGCAAAGAGCGTTTGATCATTTTCGATACCACCTTGCGCGACGGGGAGCAGAGCCCCGGCGCTTCCATGACCAAGGAAGAGAAGGTGCGCATCGCGCGCGTGCTGGAAAAGCTTCGCGTCGACGTCATCGAAGCCGGTTTCGCCATTTCCAGCCCCGGTGATTTCGAGGCGGTGAAGGCGATTGCCGAAACCATCAAGGAAAGCACGGTGTGCAGCCTGGCGCGCGCCGTTCACGCGGACATCGAAAGGGCCGCGCAGGCGTTGAAGCCCGCGGCATCGGCACGCATCCATACTTTCATTGCCACGTCGCCGATTCACATGGAATACAAACTGCAGATGAGCCCGGAACAGGTGCTCGAGCAGGCGGTGGATGCGGTGAAACTGGCGCGCAATTTTGTCGACGACGTCGAGTTCTCGCTCGAGGATGGCAGCCGCTCCGAATTCGATTTCATGTGCCGCATCATCGAGGCAGTAATTAACGCGGGCGCGGGCACCATCAATATCCCCGATACCGTTGGCTACGGCGAGCCCGAGGAATACGGTCGCATGATCGGGCGGGTCATCGAAAACGTACCCAATGCCGACAAGGCCATTTTTTCCGTGCACTGCCACAACGATCTCGGCCTTGCCGTCGCCAATTCGCTGTCGGCGGTGCTGCACGGCGCGCGCCAGGTGGAATGCACCATCAATGGTCTCGGCGAGCGGGCCGGCAATGCCTCCCTCGAGGAAATCGTGATGGCGGTGCGCACCCGCAAGGATCGCTATCCGGTGGACACCCGTATCGACACCACCCAGATTCTCGCGGCCTCGCGTCTGGTGTCCAGTATCACCGGCTTTCCCGTTCAGCCCAACAAGGCGATCGTGGGCGCCAACGCGTTCGCCCACGAGTCGGGCATCCACCAGGACGGCGTGCTCAAATATCGCGAAACCTACGAAATCATGCGCGCCCAGGACGTGGGCTGGGGTACCAACCGCCTGGTATTGGGCAAGCTTTCCGGGCGCGCGGCGTTCGCGAGCCGCTTGCAGGAGCTCGGCATCAGCTTCGACAGCAAGGAAGAAATGAGCAGGGCCTTCGCCCGTTTCAAGGAATTGGCCGACAAGAAACGGGAAATTTACGACGAGGATCTGCAGGCGCTGGTCAGCGAGGTGCAGATGGGCGAGGACCAGGAAAAATACAGCCTGATAGCCATGGAGGTGGTGTCCAGAACCGGCCGCGCGCCGCGCGCCGACCTCAGCCTGCGCATCGACGGCGGTGACCACGATACGGGCGCCGATGGCGATGGCCCGGTGGATGCCATTTTCAAGGCGATCGAGAAACTGGCGAGAAGCGGCGCCAACCTGCAACTCTACTCCGTCAACGCGGTGACCGAAGGCACCGAGGCCCAGGGTGAGGTCACCGTGCGTCTCGAGAAGGGTGGTCGTATCGTCAACGGCCAGGGCGCGGATACCGACGTGCTGGCAGCGAGTGCCAAAGCCTATCTCCACGCGCTCAACTTGCTGGCCAGCCCCAATCGCCTGCATCCGCAACTGGAAGGCGTGTGATCAACATCGAATCGCGCCGCGCCTGGTACCTCGCTGCGCTGGGTGTCGTGCGCTATGCCCTCAAGGATGGGCCTGTTTCTCTTGCCGATGCGCCTGCGCAAGAGGAACAGGCGGCGCCTGAACGCCAGTCCGATCAGAGAACACTGGCGGCAGCGGACAGGGCGGACAGCATGGCCGCCGTGCGCCAGGCTCTTGTCGACAAGACACCAGAACCTGCAGTGCCTCCGCCTGCCGTGCCTGCCGCCGCGCCGGCTGCGGAGGAGGTGCTGGCATTTCGCCTCGCGTTCTGGCAACCCGCGCCGCAGGTGGTGGTATTGAGCGCGATGCCACCGGGTGTCCGGGTGAGCGCATCGCAGCAGGACATGCTGGCCAACCTGTTGCGCGCCATTCACAGCCTTCCGGGCGGCGGGCTTGCCGCGGCAGAGCTGATCGACTGGCCGCCGCGAGTAGGCGCGCCTGCGGGGCTCGATGGCGCCAGGCAATTGCTCGATGTTTTTCTGGAAGTGAAGGCCAAGCTCCAGCCCTTCACTACAGCCTTGTTGATGGGCGAGATTCCGGCGCGGCTGATCGCGGGGCGTGGCGCGCAACCCGGTGAGCGCCTGACATTGCATACCGGCGCGGAGGGCATCGTGACCCACTCGCTGCACGATATGGAGAAGGCGCCCGCGCTCAAGCGAGAAACCTGGGAGGCCATACGCCACCTCGCAGGTGGAGGCAATGGCTGAGCCGCGGATACGTCGGGCAGCGCGGGAAGACGCCGAGACGCTTGCCGCACTCGAAGCGCGCGCCGCTGCCTTTCCGTGGAGTGACAGGCAATACCGCGCCAGCCTGGCCGACCATCGATGCTGGGTCGTCGAACTGGACGGGGCTGTGGTCGGCTGTTTGATCTATTCCGCGGTGCTCGACGAAGTGGAACTTCTCAACCTGGTGGTCGATCCCGCGCAGCAGGGGCGTGGTTTGGGGCGCACCCTGATGGGCGTGCTGCTCGATAATAATCGCGCCTCGGCGCAGAAGATCTTTCTCGAAGTGAGATTGAGCAACGCGTCTGCCATTCATCTCTATGAAAGCCTGGGTTTTCGCGAATGCGGTCGGCGCAAGAACTACTACCCCGCACTGGACGGTGCTCGGGAAGATGCCCTGGTCATGGAATATCGCTATGAGTGACCGCATCCCCGTCGGCATCAGCAGTTGTCTGTTGGGCAATACCGTGCGCTACGATGGCGGTCATTGTCGCGACCCGTACATCAATGAAATCCTGACAGAGTATTTCGACTTCCATCCGTTCTGCCCCGAAGTGGCGATCGGCCTCGGCGTGCCGCGGCCGCCGATAAGGTTGGTGGCGAGCAGTTCCGGGCTGCGCGTGCTGGGTGTGGATGATCCCGGGCTCGATGTCGGCGCACCTTTGCAACGCTATGCGCAAGAGCAGTTGACCAGCGTGCGGCGGTTGCACGGCTTTATTTTCAAGAAAAACTCTCCCAGCTGCGGCATGGCGGTGAACGTTCACGATCCGGCAGGCACGCTGGTGCGGCAGGCGCCGGGTGTCTTTGCCGCCGCTGTGATGCAAGCCTTTCCGCAACTGCCGACCGTGGAGGAGGGGCACCTCGCTGATCCTGTCGTGCGTGAGCGCTTCATCGAGTGCGTGCTCACCCATCGCCATTGGCACACAGCGGTTGCGTCCCGCCTCAGTATGGCGGGATTGCGTGATTTTCATCACCATCTGGAAGCGACCCTGATGCGCCGCGACCCGGTCAGAGCGCGGGAGTTGGCGGCGCTCGTCGCAGGGTTGTGCGGCGACGATCTTGCCCAGGCCGCGGCGGCATATTTTGCCCAGGCGATGGCGCTGCTGCGCAAGACAGGGTTGGAGCGGATGTCTCGCGGCGCAAATACTTTCAAATCTTGTTGATATTCGTCAGAACAGGAACCGGATAATCTGTTATAAACTGGCGTTGACGTAAGGGACTGCAATATGAAGAAAGGCCAATTATTTTCCCTGCCCTGGACCCTGGTGGCGCTGGATGTCGTCGGCGCCGTGCTGGCGGCGCGCGGCATTTATCTCTATGTCAGCGAATCGCGCGGCACTTTTCATATCCTTGCCGGGCTTCTGCTGATGTTGCCGCTGGTGCTGCATCTCATCAATCCGGGCCCCAGGGCGGGCGGCCCCCAACAGGAATAGCGTGAATGGAAGACTTTCAGATACTGTATTGGCACTGGCTGATTCTGGGCATTGCGCTGGTGATCGCAGAGATATTTCTGGTCAGCTTCACCGCGCTCTGGTTCGGCCTCGGTGCCGTTGCCGTCGGCATCCTCGCCGCCGTGTTTCCCCTCTCCATCCAGATGCAGCTTCTTTTGTGGATTCTGATTTCCGGCGCGCTGGCGGTTTTCTGGTTCCATTATTTCCGCCCGCGCATGACCGACAAGACCAAGGCCGGTATCGCCCGTGAAGCGGCCGTTGGCGAAGCCGGTACCGTCGTGCGTCTGCCGAGAGAGCAGGGCCGCGGTCGTGTGCGCTTCACCACCCCGGTGCTGGGTGATGACGAATGGGAATTCATTTGTGAGCAGCCCGTCGAGCTTGGCGACAGGGTGTACATCAAGGACTTTTCGGGCAATAGCCTGATCGTGATCAAACTCTGAGGAGAATCGAAATGGAACTTTACGTGCTGCTGGCGTTGCTGCTTCTGGTGGTCATCACGCTGGCCAAGGGGGTGCGGCTGGTTCCGCAGGGGAGCAAATGGGTGGTGCAGCGCCTGGGCAAATACGATCGCACCATGCCACCGGGCCTCAATTTCACCATTCCCTACATCGAAACCGTGGCCTACAAGGTGACCACCAAGGACATCGTGCTCGATATCCCCTCCCAGGAAGTGATCACCCGCGACAACGCGGTCATCGTCGCCAATGCCGTGACCTATATCAACATTCTGTCGCCGGAGAAAGCCGTCTACGGTATCGATAGCTACGAGCTGGCCATCCAGACACTGGTTCAAACCGCGCTGCGTTCCATCGTCGGCGAGATGGATCTCGACGACGCGCTGTCCTCGCGGGACCATATCAAGGCCAAGTTGAAGACCGAGATTTCCGACGACATTGCCGACTGGGGCATCACCCTCAAGACGGTGGAAATCCAGGATATCAACCCCTCGCAAACCATGCAGCGGGCGATGGAAGAACAGGCGGCGGCGGAGCGCCAGCGCCGCGCCACGGTGACACGCGCCGATGGCGAAAAGCAGGCGGCGATTCTCGAAGCCGAGGGGCGCCTCGAGGCCTCGCGCCGCGATGCCGAGGCCAAGGTGGTGCTGGCGGAAGCCACCCAGCAGGCCATCGAGAAAGTCACCGAGGCGATCCAGGGCCAGGAACTGCCCGCCGTCTATCTGCTCGGCGAGCGCTACGTGGATGCCATCAGGGACATGTCGAAGTCCGGCAATGCCAAAATCGTCGTGCTGCCCGCGGATTTGCCCAACGCAATCAAGGGCATCATGAATCGCTCTTGATTGCGCGGTGAGCACGACAGAGGCGAACACTCGCGCTGTCATCGCGGCGCTGATACAGGAAGAGGCTCTGCCAAAGGATTTTGCCGGCCCCGCGTTGAGGTTTCTGGCGCCTTTGGCCGACCAACTGGCGCAGCGCCATCAGGAAACCGACAAAACCCTGGTGGTCGGCATCAGCGGCGCCCAGGGAACCGGCAAGAGCACGCTGGCCAAGTGCCTGGCACGCCTTCTCGATGCGCGCCAGGGGCTGCGCGCACTGTGCCTTTCTCTCGACGATTTCTATCTCACCAAAACCCGGCGCCAGCATCTGGCACAACACAGTCACCCCATGCTTGCGGTGCGCGGTGTGCCCGGCACGCACGATGTAGCACTTGCTGTGGAGATTTTGCAGCGGTTGTGCGAGGCGGGGGCGACGACGCTGACCGCCATCCCCACCTTCGACAAGGCCGTGGATGACCGTTTGCCGGCGCAACGGTGGCCCTGTTTTCGAGGTCGCCCCGACGTTGTTCTCTTCGAAGGCTGGTGTGTCGGGGCCAGAGCCGTTGCCGACACCGAGTTGGTCGTTCCCTGCAATGATCTTGAGCGGGAGCGGGATGCCCAGGGGCGTTGGCGCCACTACGTGAACAGCCAGTTACGCGACATTTATCCCGCACTCTTTGCGGCGATCGAGGTGTTGCTGTTGTTGCAGGCACCGGACTGGGATGCGGTCTACCGCTGGCGGCTATTGCAGGAAGACAAGCTGCGGCATCGCTGCGCAGAGGAGGGAAGAGACAGTCATGGCGTCATGGACGCGGCCCAGATCGCACGCTTCATTCAGTATTACGAGCGTGTCACCCGGCAATGCCTGAGAGACTTGCCGGCGGTGGCGGATTATCTGCTTCCTCTCGATGAAGACCACCGCATTCTCGGCATGCACGCCCGTTGCACTACGAAATGAGTGCGCTGAGCAACCACAAACCCAGCAACAGCCAGATGACACCCGCGATGAAGCGGCGCCGTATGACTGCCTTCACGCCCAGGTAGAGCAGGCACAGGCCGAGAATCACCGCGGCAATACTGAGCACGCCACTGTCGACGCCGAGCGCGCGTGAAAACCCTTCGAAAAAAGCCGTACTGGCTCCCGCCAATGTATTGAATACCCAACTCAGGGCATCGACGATCCAGCGCACCACGGCGCCCAGGGCTTCGCCCAGCCATTCGGCGGGGTTGGAGGATATCAGCATTCTGAAGGTCCCAAGGTCACAAGCAGGGCGCTAGCTTCGAGCCTTGCAAGGGAATCGTCAAGGGGAGTGGCTCGGGTTGCGTGGTCGTGACGCCAGTTTTGCCACGGAATCATATGGATGGACTATCATCCCCATAGGTGTTGACTATGATCGCGGCGTCGTTATCGCGCTCCCCACGAAGGGCACAGCCATGAAGCAGATACAGGCGGATCTTTGGCAGACCGGTACCGAGAGCCCTTTTCCGGGCTTGACCACTCACGCGTACCTGTTGCATCGCGAAGCTGGCAATGTGTTGTTTTATAACACCAGCCTGGTGGAAGACATCGAAGCGATGTCCGGGCTTGGTGGTGTGGCCTGGCAGTTGCTCAGCCACCGTGACGAGCTGGGCAGTTCCCTGCAAGGGATCCGAACGCGCTACGGAGCGCGCCTCGGTGGCCATGTGGCCGAGCGACAAGACTTCGCGCACTATCTGGTGCCGGACCTTCTTTTCGAACGGCGAGAGATGATCGTCGACGGCATAGAAGTCATTCCCGTGCCCGGCCATTCGCCCGGCAGTGTCTGTTTCGTGGTGACTTCGATCACTGGCCTGCGCTATCTGTTTACCGGCGACACCCTGTTTCTGGGCGGCAATGGCCTCTGGCGAGCGGGCTTCATCCCCGGCCACAACTCGGAAGAGGATCGCCAGCAGATTGCAGAAAGTCTGCAATTGCTTGTCGATCTCGCGCCCGATCTGGTAATCGGCAGTGCTTTCGCGACAGCGCCCGGCTGGCAGAAGATCTGTGCCGCGGATTGGCCCGCGATGGTTGCCCAGGCGCGGAAAGCCTTGTTGGCAGGGGGCTGAAGTGGCAGTGCCAGGTTTAGGGTCTATGTCAAGCCGCTGCGTTGCGCGCGGTTGTAGGCCACGGAAGACCACAGGGAGAGACCGATGAAGGTCACCCCGATCAGGCCGGTCACCAGTTCCGGAACGTGGTAGCTGATGCTCACCAGCATGATCACCGCCAGCGCGCCGATACCGTAATGGGCGCCGTGCTCCAGATACACGTATGCATCCAGTGTTCCGCGGTGGACGAGATAGACCGTCAGCGAGCGCACGAACATGGCGCCCACCATCAAACCCAGCATGATGATCACCACGTCCTTGGTGATGGCGAAGGCGCCGATGACGCCATCGAAAGAAAACGAGGCATCCAGTACCTCGAGATACAGAAAACCGGCGAGACCCGAGCGTTTGGCAGTATCGGCGGCGGCCTTGCCCATGGCCTTGTCTTCGAAAAGCACGTCCAGGCTGCTCACTCCCAGATACAGCATGATCCCGGCGATGCCCGAGACCAGGATGGTGAGGCGCTCGCTGTCGCTGATGGGAAGCAGAGATTGAACCGCGTACAACACCAGCAGGGCGACGAACGCGGACACTGAGTCCAGCTTGCCGAGTGCTGCGAGCTTCACTTCGATGGGATTGAGCCAATGGCGCTCCTTCTCCTGGTCGAGAACGAAATTGAGGAAGACCAGCAGCAGGAACATACCGCCAAAGGCGGCGATACTGGCGTGAGCATCCGTCAGATGCCGTGCGTATTCCGTGGGGTCTTGAAGCGCCATCCGCATGACCTCGACCACGCCCAGCCCGGTCGCGATCTTGACGATCACGATGGGAAACAGAAAGCGCATACCGAAGACCGCGATCAGGATTCCCACGGTGAGGAACAGCTGGCGCCACTTCTCGTCCATGTCCTTGAGAACAGAGGCATTGACCACAGCGTTGTCGAAGGAGAGGCTGACTTCGAGAATGCCGAGAATGGTGACAATGGCCAGCGCGGAAAACAGCCCCATGGGGGAAATCACACCCCAATAACCCGCCGCCGCCAGGCAGACGACGGTCACGATGATGGAATAACGAAAGTCTTTCATGTCCCGGTCCTTGTTGATGATGAGACTGCGATCCGCGGATAGCGCTGCTATTCCCGGGGCGCAAGAAAAGTCGTCGAGAAAGTCCGGGTAATGAGGTGCCCGGCAAAGGTGGGATATGCTAATTCACGGAGCGTATTTTGGCGAGTGGAATGAGGCCCGTGGTGTGAGGTCCGCCGCGCCGCTGGGGCGCGAAGGTGCCGCTTTATCGCACAAGATGAGGGCTTTCCTTGAATTCCGAGATGGTCAGGCCGGTCGACTGCTTGAATGCTCTTCGAAGACTTGTGGTGTTGAGAAAGCCGAGTTTGTAGGCGATTTCGTCCGTGCTCAGGGACGTGGTGGACAGATATGTCTGCGCCGTCTCGATCTTGACCTCCATAAGAAGTTTCTGATAGCTGGTGTTCTCTGCGACGAGGCTTCTGGAAAAGGTTCTGCGGGTCATATGCAACTCGGCGGCCATTTCATCGAGTGACAGCACCACAGGTAAGAGCTCCTTGATCTTGAAGCGCACCTTCTCGGAAAAGGTGGTGTGCCTGTAAACCACATTGGCGATCTTGTCCAGATACTCCAGGCAGACCTCGAGGGTTTCCGAGTCCGCGCCGTTGAACGGCTTGCTCGTGAAATCGCTGTGGTGATCGATGACATATGTGATCTTTCCGCTTCCGAACACGACCTTGCAATTGAGAAGGTTTTGATAAAGGTAGGCGTGCGGTGGCGCGGGATAGGTGGTGGTAAAAAGCCGGGTATTTATTTCGCAATTATTGAAGCGGCGAAAAAGTGCCACATCGATATTGATCTTTTCTTCGATAAAAAACTGAAGAAGATGGGGTGCCAGTTTTATCCGTGGAATGAACTCGAAGGTGATGGAGGTTTCATCGCGGTACTCTGACGCGGAAAAGAAGGTGCCGAAAAACAGCCAATTATATTTTTGCCAGATTGGATAAGCGTGGGCAACGTTGTCGCATGCACAGACCGCATGGCCAAGTATTCCCAGATCGGCTATGCGTATTTCCTTGCCAAGGTTGAAGGCCAATTCCTGTGATTTGGTAAGTTTCAGCATGTTGGAAACGGCGCGCATGTAGAGCGGCACCGGCACCAGGGCAAATCGATCTTCCAGCAGGGTTGGTTCCAACCCCGTTCCTGCAAGCACTTCCCGAGGGGAGAAGCCAAACTTCTCCATGCAGCGAAGATAGAACCGGAGTTTCGTGGGGCGCAGCTTGGTAAAGGCTTCCTCTTTCATGGCATTCACTGAGAGAAAAGGATAATGACTACGGAACCCTATGGCTCCCATTCTTGGTTTGGTACTTTTTCTGTTGGTAAAAATGGTAACACAAATGGTTCTGATCGGTCACATACAGGTCTGCCGAAATGTCCGATCATGTAGCTCAGGCAGTTGGCTGAGAGTGCTCGAGATGAAGCTCGAAGTGATCGACAGGCTCAAGAATAAGATTGATATGGAGTTCGATCGGAACAGCAAGCAGATACCGGCGGACTATGCATCCCTGACCCGGATGCCCGTGTCCCGCTACACAAGTCCGGCGTTCTACGAACTTGAACAGCAGTTCCTGTGGAAGAGAAGTTGGTTGCTCGTCGGCGGCGTGAACGAAATCCCGAGCAGGGGCGATTATCTCGTATGGCGAAAACTTGGCGTTCCCGTGATTGTGGTGCGCGGCCAGGATGACCAGGTTCGTGCTTTTTACAATGTGTGCAGGCATCGGGGCGGCACCCTGGTGGACAGTGACAAGGGAAACGCCAGGTCATTCAGCTGCAAGTTCCACGGCTGGAATTACAGCCTCGACGGCGACTTGCGTCATGTGCCCGATGAACACGATTTCCCTTGCCTCGACAAGGCGGCATCGGGCCTCGTCAGCCTTCGCTGTGAGCTGCTGGGCAATCTGATCTTTGTCAATGGCGACAGGAATGCGGTTTCCCTCATCGAACACCTGGGCCCGATGGTCGCCGAGCTGGAAGATTTCGAGCTGGAAAAAAGGCACGTTTATTACCGTGTGCCCTTTGAAATCAATTGCAACTGGAAGGTCGCTCTCGATGCCTTTCAGGAAAGTTATCACGCGCCCTACGTACATCCTCAAACGGTCAGTCCGGCGATGGATGCCAATGGCACCTACATTTCCCTGTGGCCCAACGGCCATTCGCGGATGTTGACGCCTTATCGCCACGACAGGCTGATAGGCACGGCGTACAGCGCCGTTGGCGATGATCCCCGCCACGAACTGAGCCGTTATGCAAACCGTAGTCACGCTATCTTTCCCAACATCGTGACAACGGCGTCGGAATTCCAGTTTCCCTTTCTGCAGGTCTGGCCGAAGGGGCTCGCCAAGACACAAATCGAGTATGTATTTACGGCATACCCTGAGCATGCAGACCCCGATTCGGCGGAAAACGTCGAGATGTTCGAGGCGTTCAAGATAGTGGCCGGTGAAGATATGCTGAATATGGAAAATATCCAACTGGCTCTCGAGAGCGGCGTCATTGAGCACCTGCAGATCGGCTACCAGGAAAGAAAGATTCAGAGCATGAACGAATATCTCGACGATGTCATCGGCTGGCAAAACATACCTGTCGAGATGCGGGCGCAGCGGGTGATCGACGGACGATTCGACGCCCCGGATTGAAGCTGGGGCCAGCGCGACCTGTAAGCCGATAATGCTTCAAACAGGCGCATTGACAAAGCTGGGTTTGCCAGTGTTCAACGCAGGGCTTATAGCGCAACTACTACAATAATCAGGAAATGTTATTACAATAATCAGGAAATGTTATGACAGAAATAGAAAGATTGTGTGCAATAGAATCCATCAGGGCCAGCAAGGCCAGATACGTCTATGGCGCCGACAATAAGGATTGGGAGATATTTGGCAGCGCGTTCACTGTCGATGCCGTCTGGGATTTGAGTGGATTCCCTATCGCCAGGCTTCCGGGAAGCGATGAATGGAACAGCGAAGGAAGCAGCTTCGATCTGGACTTTCTTCAGCAGGTGTCGGATATGGGCGGGTGGCCTCATGTCGGCCGCAGCAAAATCATGTCCGGCGCCAGTGAAGCCACCCGGGAAGTCGTTTCATCCTTTCACGCGCTGTTCAACCCGGAAGTCAGCTTCACCTCTGATGTCACTGCGGACGTGGTGTGGCCGTTCGAGGAGAAAATATATTTTTCCGAAAACTCGCCTGTCAGATACATGAATGGCTGCGGTTACTACCTGGAAATCTACCAGCGGGAAGGCTCGCAGTGGTTGATCAAACAGGCAAAGATAAAGCCGATGCTGGTTACCATTTCCTGACGTTGCTGTAGCAGGGTGTGTCATGTCAGTTTTTCATAGCAAGATCAGCTTGATGGGGTCTGCCGCTGCGGTGGGATTTCACATGTTGATGGAAAAAACCTTCCAGACGGGCTCGCAACGGGAGTCGAGCATTCCCGCCGGATTCTCGGAAATGACCACACAGTGGTTATCAACGGTGCTTTGCAAGAATGTCGAAGGTGCTGAAGTTCTGTCCTTCAGGCTCGACAAGCCAAGCAACGGCACCACATCGAGAGCCCTGGTTCATCTGACTTACAACGAGGAAGGCACGTCGGCAGGCTTGCCAACGCGAGTCTTTGCCAAGTCAACGGTACGCTTCACTGAACGGCTCACCGCAAGATTCACACTCGCGCCAGTGATGGAGAGTATTTTCTTCAATCATATTCAGAGTGAACTTGCGGATCTCGAAACCACGGAGGCCTACTTCAGTGGCTATGAGCTGCCGTCCTGTCGTTCGATGATCCTGATGAAGTATCTGGAGCATTGTTCGTACACCAACCCGACCAGTTACATTTCTCTGGAAAATGCCCGCGACATGATGTCTCTGCTGGCAAGGGTGCATGCGCGATTCTGGAATAGCCCTCGTTTCGAGAGCGACCTTGCCATGATCAAATCATCTTGCGAGTACCAGAACGTTCTCAATGGCCTCAGCTTTGAAGAGCGCCACGACGTGGGCATCGACCGAGCTGCGAAAGTGATACACCCGGAGATATTGAAACGCAGAAGCGAGCTCTTTTCCGCGTGCATGACATCGCTGAGACTTCAGGATCAGTTCAGCCAGACCCTGCTGCACAATGATGTGCATATCGGGAACTGGTATCGGACCGCTGAAAACCGCATGGGCCTCTGTGACTGGCAAGGATTGGTGAAAGGTAATTTTGCTTGTGATATCGCCTATGCCCTGGGGTCGGCTCTTACCATTGAAGACAGGCGCGCATGGGAGAGAGCGTTGATCGCCCATTATCTCGATGTGCTCAGGGAGGAGGGCGTTACCGAAGCAATCGATCTGGAAAAAGCCTGGTTGCATTACAGGCAGCAGTATTTCCATGCGCTTGTATTCTGGACGTTTACCATCGGTGCAGGAAAGCTGCAGTCCGACATGCAGCCTGATGAGTATAGCCTCATAAACCTGGAGAGAATCACAACCGCGATGGCGGATATCGACTCCCTGGGAAGTCTTGGGAAACGCCAGTGAAACAGGGCTGGTTTTCACAGAGTACTCGGCAATTCAGGCCGCAGCCATGGGTCAAACAGAGCGAGCTTCAAGCCACAAGCTTTAAACAGGAGCACTGCAACACTGAGTTCTGCCAGGGTTCGACTTGGAACCTGGCGCTGAACGGCGTATCCCAGGCCAAATTTCTGGCTTATGCGTAAGTTTAATAACCATCGACATTAATAAAAAACAAAACATATAGAGGACAGATGATGAAAGTGATCAAACCGATAAAAGCGGGACTTGCAATGGCGGTTGCTGGAGCCTGTGCATTCCAGGTACAGGCGCAGGATGGCGGTGGAGGACAGCGGCTGGAGGAGATCGTGGTCACTGCGACCCGGCGCGACGCCAGCATGCAGGATATTCCGATCTCCATCAGTGCCTTTACCGAAAATGAGCTCGTCGCATCCGGTATCCAGGCGGGGCTGGACCTCGGTGCGCAAACGCCCGGCCTGGAGGTCAACCGTCAAAGTGGCGCCATTTCGGCTTTCGTGCGCGGTGTCGGCTCCCTCGATGTGTCGGCAGGGCAGGAAGGCAGCGTCGCCATATACATCGACGGTGTATTTACTCCCGCATCCTACGGCAATGTCTTCGGTTTCAATAATATCGAGCGTATCGAGGTGCTCAAGGGCCCGCAGGGAACACTTTTCGGGCGCAATGCAACGGGCGGCCTTGTTCACATCATTACCAAAAATCCCAGCCATGAAAGCAGCGTCAAGGGAAGTGTTTCAGCCGGAAATTACGACACCTTTGGCGGAAAGCTCTATGCAACGGCTGGGCTCACTGACACCCTGGCCGCGGATATTTCCCTTGTTTACAGCGACCAGGACAAGGGGTGGGGCAAGAATATCGATACTGGAAACGAGGTTTACACGCAAGAGGAAATCCAGGCACGCTCGAAATTTCTCTGGACGCCAACTGACGCGCTGGCAGTCACCGCAACGCTGTCATTCTTCGATACCACGTTCAACCAGGGGGTTGGCAAACAGTTTTTCCCGGGTGCTACAGGGCTGGATGGGGTGACGACCTACACCGGAGACTGGTACGACATGACCGGCCTGGTGGATCCCATCAACAAAACAAAGGGTGGGTCGGTCTCCCTGCAGGTCGACTATAAGCTCAATTCTCTCAACCTGAAGAGTATCACGGCCTTTCAGGGCATAAAC
Organism: uncultured Porticoccaceae bacterium; assembly: GCA_964469165.1. Taxonomy (GTDB): domain Bacteria; phylum Pseudomonadota; class Gammaproteobacteria; order Pseudomonadales; family Porticoccaceae; genus CAYXXZ01. The sequence continues at coordinate 8,684 of CAYXXZ010000045.1, read as the reverse complement.
AATAAGCAGACATTCGATAACGACCAGACAAAACTTGCCATCATCGATGCCGACATCGACAAGCAGAAGTACAGAACACTGACGCAGGAGTTTCAGGTCATCTCCGACGATAACGAGAGATTGCAGTGGATCGCGGGTGTTTTTCTGATGAAGGACGAGGCGGGTTACGACGGCCCTCTCGGCCTGGGCCTTTTCGGTGATGCCTTTGGCGGCGGTGGAGTCGGTATAAAGAACATGATCGATACCGAGTCGGTTGCACTTTTTGGTGAGATCACCTACGCCTTTACCGATAGTACGCATTTGACGGCAGGGCTCAGGTTCACCAGGGACCGCCGTGAGATATCGGGAGTTACCAACATTCTCAGCGATTGGAACAATCGCGATATATTGATGACGATACCGACGACCAATGCGAAGAAAAACTTCAACGAGCCCACCTACAGGTTGATGCTCAACCATGATCTGAACGATCAGATGATGGTATATGGCAGCTACAGCAGGGGCTTCAAATCAGGTAACTTCAACGCCATTGGCGGCGAAGATCCGCCCTTTGATCCTGAAATTCTCGACAGCTATGAAATCGGCGTGAAATCCGACTTTTTCGATAATCGCCTGCGTGTAAACGCGGCTATTTTCTACAATGACTTCCAGGATATACAGCTTGGCATCATAGCCGGTCCGACAATCATAACGGTCAATGCGGCGTCGGCGGAAACCTATGGTGCCGAGTTGGAGGCCACGGCCCTGTTGACGGATAACCTGAGCTGGAAGTTCGGATTCTCGCTGCTCGATACGGAGATCGATTACCCGGATGCGGTCTGCATTCTGCCTGCCCCGATAGGTAGCGTGCAAGGTGTGTGCGACGCGACCGGCAATGAACTTCCCCGAGCGCCAGAATTCACATTCAATACGTCGCCTACCCTGACGATTCCGCTCGAGCATGGTTACGTGGACGCGACCTTGGCGTTTTCCTACAACGACGGTTTCTTCTGGCAATTTGATAATTCGCGCAGACAAGGCTCCTACGAATTGCTGAATGCTTCCTTGACATGGCGAACGCTGGATGATCGATTCTCGGTTCGAGTTTTCGGCAACAACCTCACTGAATCGAAATATGCGACTTTTGTTGCCCAGCAGGTGGTTGGCGATACATTCTCACCCGGTGCGCCGCGTACGTATGGCGTCGAATTTGGCTTTTCACTTTGATGGTGGATGTCAATGGTTGAACAAAAAACGGCTATAGGTGGCGATCTCGATTTCGATTGGTCGGCACCCAATGCGATGGACGATGGCTATATAAAGAAAATGCTGGAGCTGCAGGACACTCACCGAGTGTTCTGGAGCGGCCATCAGCAGGCATGGATCGTGTCACGGCACGAGGATATTCTGGAAGCGCTGAACGATACCCGTCTATCCAATTCGCGTTTTCATTTGCCGCTGGAGTCGTATGCAAAGGCGAACGGAATCGACGCGCAAGGCCTGGTGGAGTCGGTGCGTGGCTGGGTGTTCAATATGGATGGCGACAATCATCAGCGCTTGAGAGGGCTGATGTTGAAGCCATTCTCCAAGGCCCGAATCCGGCAATACGAGAGCGGCCTCGAACGCATTTTCAGCAGTATATTGGACGAAGTCGAAGAGCGGGACAGTATCGAGTTCGTCAGCGAGATCGCCTTCCCCTTTGTATCGAGAGCTCTGCTTCACATCGTTGGGCTTGAGGGCGCGGTTTCGCATGAGCAGGTCATAAGATGGGGGAGGACCATCGAACAGGGTATCGTTCCTCCGTGGCGGGGCGAGGAAAGTCTGCGCGATGCCAATGCGGTCATCGAGGAGGTAACCGCCATCATCACGGCCGAGATAGGTAAAAGAAGGCTCGAGCCCAGAGATGATTTGCTGACGGATTTCGTGCACTCGGCGGACGATGGCAGCAAGCTTGATATCGACGACGTGATCATGATATTCCAGGTTTTGCTCCTTGCCGCCATCGATACCACGGCAAATACACTTTCACTGATGGTTCGCGTGCTTTCGCAGAGTCCCACACATCGCGATTACATCAGGGCGCATCCTGAAAAGATGACGGAGATCATAGAGGAGTTGCAGCGTTATGTGTGCATGCAAAACATGGTGCACAAAATCGCGGCACAGGATTTTGCATGGCATGGGCAGCAAATCAGGAAAGGGGATCTCGTTTTCCTCATGCTTGGTATCGGCAACTGGGACAAGTCGGTGTACGAGCGTCCAGATGTTCTGGATTTCGATCGGGAGAGAAAGATGCCGTTGATGTTTTCTCCCGGTTTGCACCACTGCATTGGCCATAACGTCGCAAAGTTGGAGCTCGAAGTGGCCGTGCGACAGCTTGTGCAGAGATGCAGCGACATTCTCCTCGTTGAAAGAGAACTGAACTTCAAGCCTAATTTCATGATGCGCGCACTGGAACGTCTCGATGTGCGCCTTGTTCGGAACAGCGGATGATATGCGCAAAGAACACGAGGTGGACTACGTTATCGTAGGTGCAGGGACTGCCGGCTGTGTACTGGCATCGAGACTCAGCGAAGACCCAAATTGCAATGTGGCATTGCTCGAGGCTGGTGGCGAGGGAAGGCATCCGTTTGTTCGCATGCCGGGCGGGGTGATGTTTCTGATGTCGAAAGGCAAATACGATTGGGGTTATTCATCCGATCCCGATCCAACGCGCCACGATCGCGTTGACTATTGGTTGCGTGGCAAGCTGCTGGGAGGAAGTAGCGCAATCAACGGCATGGTGTATGTCAGAGGCCATCCCGGGGATTATGACGACTGGCAAGGCGCGGGCGCGAGCGGATGGTCCTACGCGGATGTGTTGCCGTTTTTCAGGAAAATAGAAACGACCACCTGTGGCGAGACGGATTACCGGGGGCGCTCCGGCCCCATGAGTGTGGCGGAGGCCTGGTGCAAGAAGGATCTGACCGAGACCTTCATCACAGCCTGTGAAGAGGTCGGTATCGGGCGAAACGCGGATTACAATGGCCGTGACCAGGAAGGGGTCGCGCTGACACAGGCCAACCAGCGCAAGGGGCGGCGCCACAGTGCCGCCGACGCCTACCTGAAGCCCGCAAAAGCTCGTCACAATCTGCAAGTTCACACGTCAGCCTGTGTGCGGCGGATTGTCTTTGACGGAAAGCGAGCCGTGGGCGTCGAATATTCGGATGCCCAGGGAGTACGCACCATACGCTGTCGCAAAGAGGTTTTGCTGGCGGCGGGTGCCATCAATACTCCCCAGATATTGATGCTTTCCGGTGTCGGCGATCCGGGTGAGCTCGCCAGGCACGGCATCCGCGTGCAACATGAATCACCTGGGGTGGGCCGCAATCTTCTCGAGCACCCTTGTCTCTCATTCCAGAAGCCCGTTCTGGTACCTTCGCTCAACGCTGAACTCAAGGTTCATAGAATGGCGCTCAATGCGCTGCGCTGGCTGTTGTCCGGGTCTGGTCCTGTCGCCTCCGCGGGCTCACAGGCGGTCGCATTCATCAAAAGTGATCCGGCGCTTTCGCGACCCGATCTCCAGCTGATGTACGGCACCCTGAGTTATGGCTTCGACAGTGGAGCGCTGGGTGTCGGAAACACTAATGGTGTGACGCTCAATGTGAATGTGAGTTATCCCTTCAGCCGTGGTGCGGTGCGCTTGCGATCCGCCGACCCCGCGCAGGGGCCGTCCATTCAGCCGAGACTTCTCGACGATCCCCGCGATCTCGACCTGCTGATTCGCGGGGCGGAGATCGTGCATCGGATCTTCAGCACTTCTGCCTTCCGAAAAATCCTTGCACATCCTGGTGTCGATCTTCCCGCAGACAGAGCGGCGATGATCGACTTTGTTCGCCAGCATTGCGGGCTGTGCTACCACCCGGCGGGCACGTGCAGAATGGGCAGCGACGATACTGCTGTGGTCGATCCGGAATTGAAAGTGCATGGGCTGAGCGGGCTGAGAGTTGTCGATGCGTCGGTATTCCCTTCGATGATAAGCGGCAACACCAATGCAGCGGTGCTGATGGTCGCGGAGAAGGCCGCGGACATCATTATGAAGAGCCAGCTGTAAGCCATAAGCTTTAAGTTGAACCCTGGTAGAACGGAGTTCTGTCAGAGTTCAACTTAAAGTTTGGAGCCTGGCTCGCAAATTTCGACGTATGGGAAAAAGGCCAACAGTAATTTCGAAGCTTCTTGCGACGCGAAAATTCTTTGGAAAGCCATCACATTGGATTATGAGGACGATATGAAAAAGCACAACGATAATACCATTCTCACGGAAGTGGAGCCCGGTACACCGATGCATCAAGCCATGTCGCGCTACTGGCTTCCCGTCTTGCCGGCAGAGGACGTGCCGCAGGCAGCTGCTGCCCCCGTCCGTGTCACCCTGCTGTCCGAGGATCTCGTGGTATTCCGCACCGCTTCCGGTGAGTTGGGTCTTCTCGCCGATGCCTGTTGCCACAGAAGGGCGTCGCTCTCCCTCGGGCGAGTAGACGAACAGGGAATACGCTGCCTGTTTCATGGCTGGAAATTTGCGCCTGACGGAACCGTTCTGGAGCAGCCGAACGTGGACCCTGGAAGCAAGGCGCCGGATTACTGCCAGCCTTCGTATCCAGTGCGTGAGGCTGGCGGTATCATTTGGGGCTATCTGGGCCCGAAGGATAAAATTCCTCCGTTTCCAAAATTTCCGTTCTTCGATGTGCCAGACAGTCAGCGCCGGATATTCGCCCCCGAATACCCCTGCAACTACGCCCAGCTTCTGGAAGGTACCCTGGATTCGGCGCATATTGGCATCTTGCATTCCGACGCCTTTCCGAAGGGCAAGGAAGGTGTGTCCGGCGGCGCATTTCTTGGCGAGGCGTTGGTGCCACGCCTGGAAGTGGAAAGCAAGTCCTGGGGTTTTCGCTACGCGGCGCTGCGAGAAGTCAATTCCGCGTCGGGCGAAGTGGTCACGCAAGCACGAATCTCATCGTTTATTTTTCCCTGCCTCTCCATGGTGGCTGGCGACAGCTTCAGGTGGGCGGCCGGGGAAGGGGATCTTGCCGCTGCTGACAATGCCATATTGGCTGCGGTGCCGATCAGCACGCAAAAAACCCGCCTTTTCCAGATTGCCTGGACGCACAGCCCGGACGCGATCGATAAGCTCGACGAATTTGTGCGGATCAACGGATTTATCAAAAAGCTCCCCGAGGATGGAAACCTGGCCAATCGCTTTGGGCAAGACCGGGAAAGCATGCGCAGCGGCGCGTCGTTCAGTGGTTTCGAGACGATCCTGCTGGAGGACCGCGCGGTGCTGACGTCGCTCGGCGAGGTCAACAGCCGCGAGGGCGAAAATCTCGTACCCAGTGATGCGGCCGTTGTCCGTCTGCGCCGCCGGCTGATCGACAACGCCCGCGCCGTTGCCGAGGGCAAGGAAGCAGGTGGGGCGATGATGGAGCAACCCGTTTCCTCGGGCGAGATGATCGTTACCAGGGAAAAGCCCTGGCAATCTTTCTTCAAGGACTGATTTATCGATCGGTTTGATGCGGTGATGCGGGATCAGGCACCAGGGGCGGGCGCGCCGCGCAGCAAGCCCTCCGTGCTCAGGTCTTCGTCGATATCCGGCCAGTGGATGCCATAGCCCCCGGCGCAGGTCTGCCAGTGAGCGCGCTCGGCGGCGGAGGCGCTGGCCAGGCGGGGGTACCAGGCGATGGGCACGGAGATTCGCCGGCCGTCTTTCAGTTCGACGGTCAGAAAATCGTTGGCAAACGTGACGGACTCGACCCGCTCATCCGCGTTAACCGCCAAAGTACCCATGCCATGCCTCCAAAAATGCTGCCTGACGAGATTCTACGCGGCCTTCCTGTCCGGTGGAATTTTCTTACCAACTCAGCGCCGCCCCCGTCTGATACTCCGTTACCCGCGTCTCGAAGAAATTCTTCTCCTTGCGCAGGCTCGCCTGTTCGCTCAGCCACTCCAGCCTGTCCATGGCGCCGGGGAAAGGTTCTTCCATCTTCAGTTGACGCGCACGGCGGTTGGCGAGGAAACGGAACTGGCCGATATGCTCGTCGGCGCTGTAGCCGAGAATGGGGTCGGCGAGAATGTAGCGGGCGTAGGCCGCCTCCGCTGCCTCGGACTCCTCCCACATGATCTGTACGGCCTTGGGGTCGAGGGTCAGGTTTTCTTCCACCAGCAGTTGCGATACCACCCGGATGCCGAAGGCGCTGTGCAGGGCTTCATCTCGCAAAATGTATTGTAGTTGCTCGCCGGTGCCTTTCATCAGGCCGCGCCGTTGCAGGGCGAAGATGGGGTTGAAGCCGTTGTAGAACCAGCAACCCTCGAAGATCGCCGCGAAAAAGAGGTAGGACAGGGCGAATTCTTCCAGGTTGTCGCGGTTGCGCAGGTTGAAATCCGAACGCATGACGTTGTTGAGGCGGCGGTTGGCCAGTTTGATCTTGCCGTAGATGGCGGGCACCACCCGGTAGCGGTTGTAGATTTCGCTCTGGTCGAGGCCGATGGTTTCGATGCAGTGCTGGTAGGTCCAGGTGTGCAGCGCTTCCTCGTAGACCTGGCGGGCCTGGTAGATCTGCAATTCCGGCGCGCTCATTTTTTCCATCACCGCCAGGCCGATGTTGCGCATGGCGAGAATGTCCGACGTGGTGAGGTAGGCCAGCACGTTCTCGTAGACGTGGCGTTCCTCGGTGGTGAGCTTGTGGTGGTAGTCGTGGACGTCCTGGGCCATGTTGATGTCCAGCGGCGTCCAGTGGTTCTTGTTGGCGTTGAGGAAGAACTCCCAGGCCCAGGGATATTTGAACGGCGCCAACTGGTTGATGTCGGTGTTGGCGTTGACGATGCGCTTGTCGTCCGGGTTGATGGGCGGCAGCGTCTCCGGCAACAGAGTGTCGAGCTGGGGCAGTTCGTCCACCGGAATTGCGAGCTCACGCGCCAGTGGAGCGGTTTCCTCCGGCGCGGGCGGCGCCTCGTCGCCGGCGAGGCTGAACAGGCGCCTGTCGCTGGCGGGAATCGCCTGGGCGAGAGGGTCATCCCAGCTGGCCAGCACCGGGGGCTTGCCCGGTGCCTGGAGCCGGGTGGCTTGCTGGAGGGGCAGGGTGTGCGCGTTCATTATTGGCAGGCCTCACAATCGGGGTCGAGGATGGAGCAGAATTTCGGCTCTTCGGGGGCGATGTCCGCCGCAGGCGCCTTTTCCACATGTTTGTCGACATGGGTGGCACCGAGGGAGCGCAGGTAGTAGGTGGTCTTCAAGCCGCGAGACCAGGCCAGCTTGTAGAGGTTGTCGAGCTTCTTGCCGGAGGGCTCCGCCAGGTAGAGGTTGAGGCTCTGGGCCTGGTCGATCCACTTCTGGCGCCGCGCCCCGGCTTCCACCAGCCAGCGGGAGTCGATGTCGAAGGCGGTGGCGAACAGTTGCTTGAGGTCTTCCGGCACCCGCTCGATGGCCTGCAGCGAGCCGTCGAAATACTTGAGGTCGCTGACCATCACTTCGTCCCACAATTGCCGTTCCTTTAGCGCCTGCACCAGCCAGGGGTTGATCACGGTGAATTCCCCGGACAGGTTGGATTTGACGAACAGGTTCTGGTAGGTGGGCTCGATGGACTGGGACACACCGACGATGTTGGAGATGGTGGCCGTAGGCGCGATGGCCATCACGTTGGAATTGCGCATGCCGTGCCGGGCGATCAGGTCGCGCACCGGCTGCCAGTCGAGCTGACTGGTGGTGTCCAGGGTGCAGTAGCCGGCGCCGCGGTGTTCGCGCAGCAGGTTCAGGGAATCGATGGGCAGGATGCCCTTGTCCCACAGCGATCCCGCGTAACTCTGGTAGCGGCCGCGCTCCCCGGCCAGCAGGGCGGAGGCGCGGATGGCGTGATAGCTGATCAGTTCCATGGACTGGTCGGCGAAATGCACCGCATCGACGCTGGCGTAGGGAATGCCGAGGGCGTAGAGGGCGTCCTGGAAGCCCATCAGGCCGAGGCCTACCGGGCGGTGTTTGAGGTTGGAGTTGCGCGCCTTGTCCACCGCGTAATAGTTGATGTCGATGACGTTGTCGAGCATGCGCACTGCGGTGGTGACGGTTCTCTCCAGTTGCGCCTGGTCCAGCTTGCCGTCGCGGATGTGGTTGACCAGGTTGACCGAGCCCAGGTTGCACACGGCGATTTCCTCGCCGTTGGTGTTGAGGGTGATCTCGGTGCACAGGTTGGAGGAGTGCACCACGCCGCAGTGCTGCTGGGGCGAGCGGATATTGCAGGGGTCCTTGAAGGTGATCCAGGGATGGCCGGTCTCGAACAGCATGGACAGCATCTTGCGCCACAGTTGCGTGGCCGGCACCGTCTTGTGGAGGGGCAGGCGGCCTTCCCGTGCCTCTTGTTCATAGTGCTCGTAGCGGCGTTCGAAGTCGCTGCCGTAGAGGTCGTGGAGGTCGGGCACATCGCTGGGGGAGAACAGCGTCCAGTCCTGTTCGTTGAACACCCGCTTCATGAACAGGTCGGGAATCCAGTTGGCGGTGTTCATGTCGTGGGTGCGGCGGCGCTCGTCGCCGGTGTTCTTGCGCAGTTCGAGGAATTCCTCGATGTCCAGGTGCCAGGTCTCCAGGTAGGCGCATACCGCGCCCTTGCGCTTGCCGCCCTGGTTGACCGCCACGGCGGTGTCGTTGACCACCTTGAGGAACGGCACCACGCCCTGGGACTGGCCGT
>CAYXXZ010000044.1:0-25063 GCA_964469165.1 uncultured Porticoccaceae bacterium | reverse complement strand
CGGCCCCTCGATCCTAGGATATATGTCCCTTAGACAGGTAGCTTTGCGTCACCATCTTTCGATGGTTTTGCCTTTTTTTCACTGAGAGTCTGAAGCTCTCCTTATTGACAGCCCTGCACTATCGCTGTTGCAGGCTGACAGGCGAACTATAGCACAAGAAATCCTGCATTGTTATGACGATTTCCAGTAGGGCGATCATCTCTCTTGTACCGAGGGGGAATTACAAACGAACCGGAAATCTGGGTTCGTTGGAGCTGTAAGCTGTAAGTTGAGCGCTGGCAGAATTGCCTTCTTCCAGTGCTTCTACCCCCAGCCCGCCTGGGTTCGCGCAATTGCCCCAAACGTGTGGGGATTACGCCAGTCTGATGCGGTCTTCTTTATATACATTTTGAGCCGCGCCGCACTTTACGTAGAATAGCGGCCTTTGAACTCCTCAAAAGCCCGGATTTGCCGTGCGCCAGTCCGCTCATTGATTATCGCCGCCATGCTATCCATACCTGACGCAAGCTTCCCGCGCCCCCCGCTGCCCGCCGACGAACAGGGCGCCAAGGCTGCCAACACTTCGGCGGCAACGCTGGACCGGCGCCTGTCCGTGGCACCGATGATGGAATACACCGACAGGTTTTGCCGGCACTTTCACCGCCTGCTCAGCCGCAACACCCTGCTTTATACCGAGATGGTAACCACCGGTGCGCTCATTCACGGCGATCGGGCGCGCTTTTTGCGTTACGACCCCTGCGAGCATCCGCTGGCCTTTCAGCTTGGCGGCAGCGACCCCGCCGCCTTGGCGCAGTGCGCCAAATTTGTCGAGGATGCCGGCTACGACGAGGTCAATCTCAATTGTGGCTGTCCCAGCGACCGGGTTCAGACCGGCAACTTCGGTGCCTGCCTGATGAAAACGCCCCGCCTGGTGGCGGATTGTATCGCCGCCATGAACGACGCCTGCAGCATTCCGGTGACCGTGAAGAACCGCCTCGGCGTCGATGATCAGGACAGCTATGGGCAACTGTGTGACTTCATCGGCACGGCCAGCGAGAGCGGTTGCCGAACCTTCGTCGTCCATGCCCGCAAAGCCTGGCTGCAGGGCCTGAGCCCCAAGGAAAACCGCGAGGTTCCGCCGCTCATGTACGGCAGGGTTTATCAGCTGAAGCGCGACTTTCCGGCCCTCGAGATCATCATCAACGGCGGCGTCGAAACCCTTGCCGAGGCCGAGCGGCACCTGCGGCATGTGGACGGCGTGATGATCGGCCGCGCCGCCTATCACAATCCCTACCTGCTCGCCGAAGCCGACGCCCGTATTTTTGCTGCCAACACTGCTGCTCCCTCCCGCGAAGAGGTGCTTGAGCGCTTTGCCGATTACGCCGCGGCACAGGTGGCGGACGGTATTCGCCTCAATCACATGACCCGCCACATCATCGGCCTGTACGCCGGGCAGCCAGGGGCGCGCCGTTTCCGCCGCTATATCAGCGAGCATGCCTGGCGCGACCCGTCACCCAAGGCGTTCTTTCGCGCGGCAGCGGCCAGCGTGTCGGCGGCGCCAGCAACAGAGCAACCCGAGGCCATCGCACCATGATCAAGGCGCTACAGACCTTCCTGCGCAACCTGGAGCAAGGCGGCGGCGGAGCATCCACATTCAGCGCCGCGGACATGGCGCTCGCCTCGGCGGCGCTGATGGTTGAAGTCATGCTGAGCGATGGCGACAACGATGCCGAGGAGATGACCAAAATCCGCCACAGCCTGCGTCAAGAGTTTCAACTCAGCGACGAGGAAAGCGAGGCGTTGTTGGAAGATGCCAGATCCAGGGTCGAGCGCTCTGTTTCCCTGTTCGAATTCACGGATCAGGTGAACCGGCAATTTTCGCTGCAACAGAAAATTTCCCTGATCACCCAGTTGTGGAAAGTGGCCTATGCCGATCAGCGGGTGCACAAGCTTGAAGAAGCCACCATCCGCAAAATTGCGGACCTGATTCACCTGTCACACAGCGAATACATCCACGCCAAGCACAGCGCCCGCGATTTGGCGGGCAATAGCCGGCTTGTTTGATTCGTGCAGTCTGTTCACCCTGTAGGAGCTTGCCTGCAAGCGACAAATTTCGGTGGGTTGGGTCGTTTGCAGGCAAGCTCCTACACGCTTACGATACCCTGAACCCTTCGATACTGGCGGGATCGAGATCGACTTTCTGCCATTGCGCCGAATCCACCCGCGAGGCCGGTGAGCCCCGTTCCACTGCCGCCTGACCTTCGGCAACCGCGTCCGCCGAGCCACACAGCAGGACTTCCACGCAACCGTCCGGCAGGTTGCGCACGTAGCCCCGGAGGTTCAGCGGCACGGCGACACTTTCCACGTAGCGGCGAAACCACACTCGCTGTACCTTGCCAAAAATAATGCCGCGCACCGCAATCATGGTGTCTGTCCTTCGCTTTCCAGCACCGCATACAGGGCGCCTTCCAGGGTTTCGAGGGTCTGCTCACCTTCCAGTTGCTGCACCACGCGCCCCTCTCTGTCGAGCACGATGGTAATTGGCAGACCGGTGGGCCTGGGCAGGCCGAGGGACGGGCCCGGATCGACGGCCAGGGTCGCGAAGGCGACACCCAGCAGGGATTCCTGACGCTCGAGCTCGGCATCTTTCGCGCCGTCGAAATTCACGCCAAAAACCCTGACCTGATCGCCATGCGCCTGCTGGAAATTGTTGAGTTCGGGGATCTCTTCGCGGCACGGGCGGCACCACTCCGCCCAGTAATTGATGAAGGTCACCTTGTTCTCCGGATTTTCCGGCAGCGGACCTTGCGGTGCCTTGTCGCCGCAGGCAACCAGGGCAGCGCAGAGTGCAAGGGGAGCAAGAATACGAAAAGGCTTGCGGAACATACGGCAGAAATCTCCTGGGCGAACGGCCGATCCGTGTCGGCTGAGCGTTACTGGCCACCACAGGGGTATGGCTTTACAATGTGGGGCCCTATTCAAACGCCAGACAGTAACCCATGGTAACCATCTATCACAACCCTCGCTGCTCCAAGTCGCGGCAAACGCTGGCGCTGCTGGAAGAGAAAGGTATCGATGCCGACGTGGTACTTTACCTGGAAAATCCGCCGGACCGCGCCACCTTGACCAGCCTTCTGAAAAAGCTCGGCAAGTCGCCCCGCGAACTGCTGCGCAAGGGCGAGGACGAATACAAGGCCAACAATCTCGCGGATGCGTCGCTGAGCGACGAGGCCTTGATCGACGCCATGGTCAAGTATCCAAAACTCATCGAGCGCCCCATCGTCGTCAAGGGCAACAAGGCGGCCCTGGGTCGTCCTCCGGAAGCCGTGCTGGACATTCTCTGATGGCCGCCCCCTACCTACTGGTTCTGTACTACAGCCGCTACGGCAGCGTTGCCGCCATGGCTCAGGAAATCGCCCTGGGTGTGGAGAGCATGGGCATGGAGGCGCGCCTGCGCACCGTGCCGAAAGTTTCGCCGGATCACCAGGCAACGGCGCCGGACATTCCCGCTGAAGGCGCTGTGTACTGCACGCTCGATGACCTGCGGCACTGTGCCGGACTCATTCTCGGCAGCCCTACCCGCTTCGGCAACATGGCAGCGCCTCTCAAGTATTTTCTCGATGGCACCAGCGAGCTCTGGCTCAACGGTGAGCTCGTCGACAAGCCCGCCGCGGTGTTCAGCTCCACCGCCAGCATTCACGGCGGCCAGGAAACCACGCTGCTTTCGATGATGTTGCCGCTGTTGCACCACGGCATGGTGATTGCGGGCCTGCCCTACAGCAACCCCGAGCTTTCCACCACCACCACCGGCGGCACCCCCTACGGCCCCACCCACGTGACCGGTCGCGACAATGTGCCGCTGAGCGGTGACGAAATCGCGCTGTGCAAGGCGCTCGGCAAACGCATGGCCGTGCTCACCCGCACGCTGGCGGGTGAAAGACGATGATCCCCAACCTTTCCGTGAAACTCACCTGGGCGCGGCGCGTCACCTGGTTCAGCTTCGTGCTTTTTCTCGCGTCCCTTCTGGGTTTTGGTTACATGGGGGGCACCCCGGCAAGCCTGTTGGCGATCATCAGCGTACCGCTGCTGTTGTTGCTGCCCGGCATGATTCGCGAGAACTACAAAAGCCTGGCGATGCTGAGCTTTGTGACCTTGTTGTATTTCATTCCCCTCGTCGTCGCGGTGATGGCGCCGGAATCGAGCCCCACCAGCGGAGTCTCCCTCACCCTCATCTGCATTCTGTTCGTTGCCAGCATGCTGTTCAGCCGCTGGAAACAGTACGATGTGAAACAGCCCGCCCGGGCATAACCGCAGGCAATGAACGTCAGGCAGGAGCCCGCGTGAAACGGAGATTCAGCTCAGACTCACGCAACGCTTGCAGCTCGTTCAAAGTGCGTAGCCTATACTGCCAACCCATGAACAAACCAAGGACAATCCACCTATGAGCGGCACAAAACCGGGGTTCTTCAGGCGCATCCTTTCCGGGATCGGCAAGTTGTTCAGTGTCGTGCGCTGGACCATCAACCTGGTGCTGCTGCTCTTCGTTGCGCTGTTTTTGTTCAGTATTTTCGGCAAGGACGTGCAGCCGCTGCCAGACCACGCGCCATTGGTGTTGACGCCCAGCGGCATCCTGGTCGAAGAGCGCTCTTACGCCGACCCCATCACGCAACTGATGGAGCAGAGTTCCCCCTACGACGCGGAAACCCCGGTGCGCGATCTCACTGCGGCGCTGCGCGCTGGCAAGGATGATCCGCGCGTTACCGGCCTGGTTCTCGATCTCAACCATCTCGCTGGCGGCGGTATCAGCAAGCTTGCCGAGGTGGGTAGCGCCATCGCCGATTTCCGTACCAGCGGCAAACCGGTCATCGCAATTTCCGACAGCTACACTCAGGAACAGTACTATCTCGCCAGCCACGCCGACGACGTACTGCTCAACCCCATGGGCGGCGTGGTGATCACCGGGTTCGGTTACTACGGCACCTTCTTCAAGAACGCCGCCGACAAACTCAAGATCAACTTCCACGTGTTCCGCGCCGGCGAATTCAAGACCGCAATCGAGCCCTTCACCCGCAACCAGATGTCGGACGAGGCCCGCGACAATACCCTGGTGTGGATCAACGCCCTGTGGCGCCGCTACACCAGCGACGTGGAAAAGCTGCGCGAGCTCAACAGCGGCAGCATCGACAGTTTCGTCAACGACATGCCGGCACGATTGGCACAACACCGCGGCAACATGGCCAGCCTCGCCCTCGGCGCGGACCTGGTCGATCGCGTTGCCTCTCGCCCGCAGATCGACGCTTCACTGGCGGAGCGCTTCGGCGCCGACGAAAACGGTTTTCTGCATATTCCCCACAAGAGCTACCTGGCACACATCAGACAGGCGAAAGCCGACAGCGCGGGTGGCAACGAGGACGGCAATGTCGGCGTGATCGTCGCCAGCGGCGTCATTCTCGACGGCGACCATGGCGAAGGCCGCATCGGCGGCGACAGCCTCAGCCGCCTGCTGCGAATGGCGGGCAGCGACCCGTCTCTCAAGGCGCTGGTGCTGCGCCTGGACAGCCCGGGGGGCAGCGCCTTCGCCTCTGAGCTGATCCGCCAGGAAATTCTGCGCCTGCAGGAAAAAATGCCGGTGGTCGTATCCATGGGCTCGGTGGCGGCCTCCGGCGGCTACTGGATCGCCGCGCCGGCCAACGAAATCTGGGCCCAGCCCACCAGCATCACCGGCTCGATCGGCGTGTTCGGCATCATTCCCACCTTCGAGGACTCACTCGCCGCCCTCGGCATCACCAGTGACGGTGTGGGCACCACCCGCTATGCGGATTTCAGCCAGCTCGACCGCCCCCTCTCCGAGGGCGCAGCCGCAGTCATCCAACTGAACGTCGACAATATCTACCGCCAGTTCCTCACGCTGGTGGCCGATAGCCGGCGGATGAGCACGGACGAGGTCGATGCCATTGCCAGAGGCCGCGTGTGGACGGGCGAACAGGCCGCCGACATCGGCCTGGTGGACAAACTCGGCGACCTCAACGGCGCCATCGCGTCGGCAGCCACTATGGCCGGCGTCGATGCCGCCAACGTCAAATTCATCTCGCGCCCGCTGTCGTTCCAGGAGCAGCTGATGAAGCAGCTTGTCGAAGGCCAGGCACAACTGTGGCAAGCATTCAGCCCCGGAGACCACGGCATTTCCAGTGCCGTGCGCCACCACGCAGGCCCCTGGTTGCGCTACCTCGACATGCTCAAACAGCTCAACGACCCGCGCGACACTTATCTGCAGTGTTTTTCCTGTGGGAGCTGAGCGTCTGTTCACGATCTTTTAAAGAGCCCATGCGCCGCAGATGCGCAAGAAGAGCTACCCGTTTGCCAAGGGCCTACGGGACATCTTGGCCGAGGCCGCGCTCGAACCCCCTGTAATTTCATGGACTCGCCCCCGCAGAGGCGTCAACGCGCCACGGTGGCAGTCTAAGAAGCCAACGACAGCGAGGGCGAGCCCATGAAAAAGTCTACGACAACCCAACCATCCCTGCTAAGCGATTTGTCCGCCTGTACGACGGTGGCAATCGATCTGGCCAAACACGTCTTTCAGGTGGCGGGAGAAGACGCCCTTGGCGAGGTGCGTTACGAGACACGGATCAAGTCGCGTGACGCCTTCCATGCGTTCTTGCGCCAGTTACCGCCCGAGGTCGTGGTGCTGGTCGAAACCGGTCCCGGCGCTCAGGCGTGGGCGCGGCAGTTGCAGGCGCAGGGCAATCTGGCGCGCATCCTGCCGGCCGCTCTCGTGGCGAGTCACCGCAGCGGGGCGAAGAACGATCGCAACGATGCCCTGGCGATCTTGCGGGCCGGGCACGACATCAAGATCAAGGCGGTGCCCATCAAAAGCGCCGCCGCACTGGCGATGCAGGCCCTGCACCGCGCCCGGCAAGGCTATGTGCGGCGGCGCACGGCGGTGAGCAATCAGATGCGCGGTTTGCTGCTGGAGCACGGCGTGGCCCTGGCCCAGGGCGATGCGGCGATCAGCCAGGGGATACCGCGGGTGCTGGAAGATGCGACGCAGCCGCTACCGGATATACTGCGCGAGTTGATCGACGAGTTGCTGGCTGAATGGCGCCACCTGGGCGAGCGCATCCAGGTCTTGAACGGGCGCCTGGAAGCTGCCGCGAACGCGGACGAGACCGCGAAGCGCCTGATGACGGTGCGCGGGGTCGGCCCGATCATCGCCACGGCGCTGCTGGCCAAGCAAACCCACCCCGAGCGCTTCGCCAATGCCCGTTTCTTCGCAGCCTACTTCGGTCTGGTGCCCAATCAGCACAGCAGTGGCGACAAGATCCGCCTGGGCAAGATGACCAAGCGCGGTGATGGTTACCTGCGCAGCCTGATGATCCAGGGCGCCCATTCGGTCCTCAAGCAGCTACGCCCCGATTCGCCGCACACGGATGATCGCCGCCTGCTGGCGTGGTTGAATCGCCTGGGGCGCAAAGACGCCGCGGTGCGGTTGGCCAATCGCAATCTGCGCATCCTCTGGGTGCTGCTACAGAATGAACAGACGTATCAACGCCAGCCGGTTCATGACAGGTCGGCGGTGACGCGTCATTGATCCACCGTGTTCTGCCACCGGGGCGCTTAGCCGCTCCAACCCCTGCTGACGAACATTGACCCCAGGTAAGACCGTTGCGGATTGATGCTTTGGCTCCTACTGGCCTTCAAGGCCTAACTGTAATGAGCATGCCGCAAGCTTACACAATGTTGGCCAGAGGCTGATGACAGCCTCCTCGAACAGGCCTCATACATAGATGCAACCGGGTGGCGGTGTTAAAAAGCAGGTTGACAGTGGAGGCGAGTCCATACATAGGAGCCTGCCCGCAGGCGACCATTGCCGTGCGCCCCGATGACGTGTCGCCTGCAGGCAGGCTCCTACAGGGGCAGGCATCGTGGTCAGGCTCTAAAAAGGCTCGCAGCAGCCGTTACCAGCCGAAAACGTCTTTTACGAAGGGAATGGTGATCTTGCGTTGCGCGCGCAGTGACGCCTTGTCCAGTTGCTGAAGGCAGGCCATCAGGCCTTCCAGGCCCCGGCCGCTGCGGTTGAGGATGAAAAGCGCCACGTCATCCGACATGTCCAGCCCCAGGCGCGAGGCGCGAAAGCGCAGGATGTCCCCTTTTTCGCGATCCGTGTACGGGCTGAAGTGATACACGATTCCCGACGCGAGCCGCGAGTGAAGATCGGGCAGCGCCAGCGTCAGCTCCCGTGGCGCGCGGTCGGCGGCCACCACCAGCAGGTTGCCGGCGTCGCGCATGCGGTTGAACAGGTTGAAGATCGCCCTCTCCCACGCCATCTGGCCCTGAACCAGGTGGATGTCCTTCAGGCACACCAGCGCCTGCCACTCGAGGCCGGCAAGCAGCGATTCGGGATCGAAACCGAGCAGGTCGGCCAGGGGCAGGTACTGGGCGCTGCGGCCGGTCTCGGAAAAGTGGTGACAGGTCGCCTGCAGCGCATGACTGATACCGCATCCCTGCGCACCCCACAGATAACACAGGGTCTCGCCGGCATAGAGTTGCCCTTGCAGCACCTCGACGGCCTGCGCCCGTGGCGAGCCGGCGGCGGCGAGGAAATTGGCGAATGTCGCTTCGTCCCGCAGGGACAGCGCAAGACTCAGCTGGGCATGCATGGCTCTCAGTTCGCCACCGCCCAATTGACGGTGAGTACCTCGCCGGGCCGCGGCATGGTTTCCGGCAGGCGCAACTGGCGCACCAGCGACAGGGCATCGAGAAGCTGCTTGCGATCGCCCTCGACGCCAAGACGCAGTTGAATGCTGTCGCTCGCGACGCTGTCCACGTCGAGGGAGCGCACCATGGACAGGCCGCTGAGCACGTCCACCAGCGCGGTGTAGCTGCGGAAATCGTGCACGCCCTGCACAGTCAGAGCGACCTGACCGGTATCGCGGGATGGCACGTAGCTGTGAACGGCGGCGATGCGATCCACCACCGTCTCTCCGATGGTCGTCACAGTGGTATGGAGATCCTCGCCGTCGAGATTTTCCAGCACCGCGGCTTCATTCTTGCCGCCGGAGAACATCCAGGCGACCCGCCAGGTACCGGACGAGGTCTCGTAGCAGCGCAACAGCAGCCAGGCATCCGCGCCATAGCGCGTGCTGGCTTCGGCGATTTTTTCCGCATCCAGCTGCCAGGCGTCGTCGATGTTCAGGGTGAGCTGATCGGCGAGATCGTAAAGCGGGTAGCGAACCGGCAAGCCGCGCGCCGCAAAAACCTTGTCGACTTCGGCATAGAGCGCCGGGTTGTCGTCCCGGCCGGCAAACCCCCGCGCGACGTCCAGCGGTTCCGTGGCGACCCACACCAGCAGCAGCGGACGCCGCTCCGGCCAGATCGGCAGGCGGTTGTCGCGCAGGAAGCGGTCCAGATCCCGGGGTGAAAAGTTGGCACCAAGTCCCTGGCCGGCAGCGAGCTGCACGTAGCCGAATTCCACCGCATAGGAGGCGGCGTTGTTGAGCAGATTCTGGACGCCGGGGCGGGTACCGATATCGCGGCTACCGCTGAGCTTGACGAGCACTTCGAGCAGACCCTGGCGCAATGCGCGGTTACGTTCCTTGTCGGAGTGGTCGCTGACCGGCACCACGGCGCGATGGAGATCGCTGGCCTGGGCCGTCACAGCGACGCAGGCGGCGAACAGACTGAGCAACAGAACGCAGAGGCATGATTTTTTCATGGCGGGATTGTAGCAGTTGTCCCGCGGGAGGCCATCACCCGCGGCCCTCGCAGCCACGAATTTTTATGTGCCGCGCACGGCGACAGACAGGCCGGCTCCGGTATAATGGCGGGCCGATTCACCCCCCTGCGCGCCAGCCACACCTGTCGCGCGCTTCTTGCAGACAGAGTTTTCGATGAGCAGCGACGACAGACCCTCCCTGAGTTACAAAGACGCCGGCGTGGATATCGATGCCGGCAACGCCCTGATCGACCGTATCAAGGACGCCTCGCGGCAGACTCGCCGCCCCGAAGTGATCTCGGGCCTGGGCGGCTTCGGCGCGCTGTGCAAACTGCCCTCGGGCTACAAGAACCCAATCCTGGTGAGCGGCACCGACGGCGTCGGCACCAAGCTACGCCTGGCGATGGACTACCAGAAACACGACACCATCGGCATCGACCTGGTGGCGATGTGCGTCAACGACCTGGTCGTGTGCGGCGCCGAACCGCTGTTTTTTCTCGATTACTACGCCACCGGCAAGCTCGATGTAGACACCGCCGCGGCGGTGATCACCGGTATTGCCAAGGGCTGCAAGCTCGCCGGCTGCGCCCTGGTGGGCGGTGAAACGGCGGAGATGCCGGGCATGTACAGCGGCGGCGATTACGATCTCGCCGGTTTCTGCGTGGGCGTCGTCGAAGAGGATGAAATCATCGACGGCAACTCCGTGCATGTGGGCGACATTCTTATCGGCATCGCGTCCAGCGGCCCCCACTCCAACGGCTATTCCCTGATTCGCAAGATCATCGAGGTGTCGGGCGCCGACCCGCGCAACGAACAGGTCGGCGGCGTCAGCCTGGTCGACGCCTTGCTGGAGCCCACGCGCATCTATGTCCAGCCCCTGCTCGACCTGATCCGCGAATGCCCGGTTCACGCCATCGCCCACATCACCGGCGGCGGCCTGCTGGAAAACATTCCCAGGGTTCTGCCGCCGGGCGCGGCAGCCGTGCTCGACAGCAGCCAATGGGAGATGCCGCCGGTGTTTCAGTGGTTGCAAACCCAGGGCAATGTGGAGCAGGAGGAAATGTACCGCACCTTCAACTGCGGCATTGGCATGGTGGTGTGCATACCCGAGAAAGAAAGGGACAACGCCCTGGCCATCCTGCGTCAGGCCGGTGAATCCGCGCAGGTGATCGGCAAGATCGTCAAGGGGGACAAAGACAGCCCCCGCGTCACCATCGCCTGATCCGCGCCATGCACGACACCAAAAAGCGCCTCGCCGTATTGATCTCGGGCCGGGGCAGCAACATGGCTGCGCTGCTCGATGCCTGCCGCCAGGGTCATATCCACGGCGAGATCGTCGCCGTCGTCAGCAACAAGGCAGACGCCGCGGGCCTGGACGTGGCACGCGAGGCGGGAATTCCGGCGCTGGTGGTGGACCACCGCTCTTTTGCCAACCGGGAGGAATTCGACGCCGCGCTGTTTAACGAAGTGATGAAATTCGCGCCGGATTTTGTCGTGCTCGCCGGCTTCATGCGCATTCTGACCGCCGCGTTCGTGCGCCCGCTGGCCGGCAAGCTGATCAACATCCATCCCTCGCTGCTGCCCAAATACCCCGGTCTCGACACCCATCAGCGCGCCATCGACGCCGGCGATGCCGAAGCTGGCGCCACCGTACACTTCGTCACGGAACAGCTCGATGGCGGCCCCGGCATCATTCACGCCAAAGTGCCGATACTTGCCGGTGACAGCGCCGACGACCTGGCTCGGCGCGTGCTGGCCCAGGAACACAGGATCTACACCGAGGCGGTGCGCCTGCTGTGCAGCGGCCAGATAGCCTACGATGCCGCTCGCGGCGCCCTCTGCGACGGCGAGGTGTTACCCCCTTCCGGCCTCACCTATTCTGAACGATAGCGGTAAATGGCACTCTAAAAGGACACTCCATTACATTAGGGACAGATATGCGCGCTTCGACATTGGCTTTGGGATTGCTGTTTTCCTCGGCGCTGGCCGTTCCCGCCACAGCGGGCGATACGGCAAAAACCGGGGCTGAGCCGTCGACGCTCAAAGCCCACGAGGCCAGTTATTCTGCCCGCTACAATGGTATTCCCATCCGCAGTGTGCGGACCTTCGTGCGCGACGGTGACGATTACGTTCTCACCAACAAGGCGCAGAACTTCCTCGGCAGCATCAGCGAAGAGGAGCGCTTCACCGTCGACGACAACGGCAATCTTCTGCCCATATCCTACCGTTTCGAGCGCTCGATTCTCGGCACCAAACGCAGCGAAAAAACCGATTTCCAGCGCGACAGAAACATTGCCGTCAACACCTACAAAGGTGAAACCGTGGAATTGCCGCTGCAAGACCTGCCCTACGCGCCGCTCAGCTATCAGGAACAGATGCGCCGCGACCTGCAGGCCGGTAAAGAGGATCTTCATTACCAGGTGGTGTACCGCAACAAGATTCGCGATTACCAATACGAAATCGTCAGACACGAGAAACTCGATACGCCCCTTGGCGAGCTGGACACCACCGTGCTCAAGCGCGTGCGCGAAGACGATGAGCGCGAGACCTATCTGTGGACGGCCGACGCGCTCGCTTACCTTCCCGTCAAGCTGGTACAGAAAGAAGACGGAGAAACCTACGAAATGATGATAGAGTCCTATACCGACTAGAATTGGAGAACAGGTTTCGCGAGGCCACGGGGAGCGCCTGATTCCGAGGTGAATGACGCTTACCCTGGTGCTGCACAGGGATTCTCGGCGCGCCCCGCATGACGTTTGGAAAGGAGGTTATCCATGCAGATCGAACCCAGAGACCGCCCACCCCGCAAGCCCAGTGCGGCGAAGCTTCCCGTGCTCATTATCCTGCTCGCCGCCATCGCTGTCGCGGTATGGTTCGTCAGCAACAAAGAGCCGGGGCCGGAACCCGCCGCAGACATCGAAGAACCCGCGGTGCAGCCTTTCCCTTCCGCAGTGGAAAGCGCCCCGGATATTCCTCGTATGGAACCCGAGCCCGAGCAAGAACTCAGCGAGGAAGAGCCGCAACCCAGCCTGCCGCCCCTTGAAACCAGTGACGAATACACCCGCGAAACCCTGGCGCCGCTGAGCGGCAGCGACGACTACGCACAATGGCTGGGCAGCGACAACCTGCTGCAAAAGGCCGTGGCGTTCGTGGATGGCCTGTCGCGCGGCAACGTGCTGCGCAAGGGTCTTCCCGTTGCGCCCCCCGAAGGCAGCTTCAAGGTCGTGCGGGAAGAAGACCGCATCTGGATGGACGAAAGCAACTACGCGCGCTACGACAGCCTGACAGCAACCTTCACGTCCATTTCCCCGCAGGCTTTGGCGAAGGCCTTCCATCAACTGCGCCCTTTGCTGGAAATGGCCTACGAGGAGCTGGGCCACCCCGGCGACCGGGTGGACAACAGCATCATTGCCGCCATCGATCAGGTGCTGGCCACGCCGGACGTGACCATGCCACTGGCACTCAAAAGCGAGAGCGTAGCTTACAAATTCGCCGATCCCGCGCTCGAATCGCTGCCCGCGGCGCAAAAACAATTGTTGCGCATGGGGCCGGACAACGCGGCCAGGATCAAGGCGCACCTGCGCGAAATCCGCGACGCCCTGCTGGCCGAAGCCGGGCAACAGGGCTAGACTCGAAGTAACCCCCTCTCCTTCCCTTGGCGAGGGGACAACGGCTCCGGATACCACGCCAGCTCGGATGTCACGTTGATTGGACGACAATAAATCAGGATACCGCTCCATGCCGCCCAGATACCGCCTGTTGTTGATGTTGTTGGCTACGGCCTTGAGCATTGAGGTTCTCGCGCAGACACACGAAGAGAACGCCTCACCACCCACACAATCCGCAGAGCAGCACAACACGGAAGAAAGCACGCCACCGGACGGTGAGGACGACAATGACACCTGGCTCGATGCCAGCCAGGAGTACGTCACAACCACCGCCGACAACGTGGCGGAATGGATGGACGACTTTTTTGGCGATGTCCACGCCGAGGAAGATGCCCCCTACTCCACCCTGCGCCTGCGCTTCGAACAGGAGTGGGACCAGGAGGATCACTTCGACTCGGACGTGAAGCTGCGCGGCAAGGTCTACCTGCCCAATCTCAACAAGCGCCTCAGCCTGTTGTTCAACGAAGAAGACACTGGCGAAACCGGCCCCGACGATCTGCTCATCGACGAGCGCGACACCACCCAGCGGGTCACCGTGCAATACCGCGCAAAGGAAGAGGAACGCTACAGCGTCGATTACCGGGTGGGAATTCGCTCCAATCTCAACATCAAGACCTCGGTGCGCGCCCGCTACCGCTATCCATTCTCGGACTCACTGCGGGGTACGGCCAGCGAGGAAGTGCTCTATCTCGGCGGCGATGGTTTTGCGTCCAAGACACGGCTGGAACTCGACAAGATTCTCAGCGAGCACACCATGATCCAGTGGCACAACAAAGTGGATTGGATGGAAAACGAGCCGGGGGTCACCTGGGCGAGCAGTCTGTCTCTCGACAAGAGGCTGTCCGACACCAAGGCCTACGGTTATTTCATCGGCATGAACGGCGCCACCAAACCCGAGGATATCGTGCATGACTACTATGTGGGCGTGCGCTACCGGCAAAATATGTTCCGTCCCTGGCTGTTCGGCGAAGTGCGCCCCAGCTATCGCTGGAGCAAGGCCTATCCCGGTGCCGAGCGCGAAAATGCGCTGGTGATACTGTTCCGCCTGGAAATGGTGTTTCAGCGCGATCTTTCCGATTGATGGCAAATTTTTCCTGCCGGCCATGCTCATTCGACTCGACAAGTACGTCAGCCAATGCACCGATTACTCGCGCCGCGACGTCAAGCGCCTCGTCAAGCGTGGAGCCATACTGGTGGATGGCACCGCGGCGACCGATGCCGCCATGCATATCAGCGCAAACCAGCAGGTCACCGTCGAGGATATCGTCATCGGTACCCTGGGGCCGCGCTACTTCATGCTTCACAAACCGAAAGGCTATGTGTGCGCCACCAGGGATGGCGACCACCCGGTGGTACTCGACCTGCTGGACGAACCCAACAAGGACAGGCTGCAAATTGCCGGGCGGCTCGATATCGACACCACGGGACTGGTGCTGATCACCGATGACGGCAGCTGGAACCATGCGATCACCTCGCCGCGCCGCGGCTGTGAAAAGCGCTATCTGGTCTGTACCGCCGACGACATCCTCGACGACGCCGCCAGGAAATTCGCCAAAGGGGTGATGCTGCAGGGCGAGAAGCAGCGCACCAGACCCGCGGTGCTGGAGCGGATCTGTGCCAATGAAGCGCACCTCACCATCAGCGAAGGCAAGTACCATCAGGTAAAGCGCATGTTCGCCGCACTCGGCAACCGCGTGGACGAGCTGCACAGAGAAGCCATCGGCGCCATCGAACTGGACCCGGATCTCGCGGAGGGAGAGTATCGACCCCTTACCGAGATGGAAATCAGCAGTGTGCTGACCGAGGAAAAAAGTCACAAGGCGTAGCCCGACACAAGGCACAGTGGCAATTTTTGATTTCTGTTGGGCTTCCTTCGTCAGCCCAACCTACTCGACCTGGCTCCCCGATTGTTGTGAAAACTCAATCGATCCTTACCTTGCCGCGCAGGGTTTTCTTCTGTCCGGTGCGCACTTTCTCATCCACCCGCTTCATGCGTGCGCTTTTGCTCGGCTTGGTGGCCCTGCGGGCCTTTGGCTCGACGCAGGCCGCCTGGACGATTTCCCGCAGGCGCTCGAGCGCATCGTCGGTATTTTTTTCGCGGGTGCGGAAGCGCTGGGCCTTGATGACGAGGACACCATCCGACGAGATGCGGCGGTCGCCGCCGGCCAGCAGTTTTTCTTTCACGCGTTCAGGCAGTGACGATGCGGGGATGGCAAAGCGCAGGTGAACCGCCGAAGACACTTTGTTGACGTTTTGTCCGCCCGCGCCCTGGGCGCGAATCGCGCTGAGCTCCACTTCTTCTTCCTGGATCGCGATCTGGGCGTCGATGAACAGAGGAAAGCGCATCGACATCAACCACCCGTGGCATTCATGAAACGCACGATGTCGATGCGCGCGGCGTCGAGACTGTCGATGCTGATATTGAGGCGGCTGACACCGGCGTCCTTGAGCCTCGCCCTGTCTTCGAGAGCGCGCGGCTTATTGTGATCGGTACCCGTGAATCCGTGTCTGCCCACAGAAATCTCTGTCATTATCTTCAGTGTTCGCCGGCAAGGGTATCACCTGCCTACCGCGCTTGCCATGCAGAGCCGAGGTGTAGAGAGCCAATGTGCCGCCGTTCAAGCCAGGATCGGTATGCGCCAAACAATTCCGCCCTTCCCCCCAAAACTGTGGTAGAGTCGCGCCTCCCCTGCCTCCGGCAGCGGATGACCACCAGATCCAGCCAGTGAGGCCGGTGGTCACTCATTCATCACCGGCAACTGACCGGCGTATCACCTTCCAGTAATACCCCCAGTTTTTAATCATCTCCGCTACGGAGATCACGGGAAATCTATGACATTCGAACAACTCAGCCTTGAGCCCGCGCTGCTGCGCGCCGTTGCGGAGCAAGGCTATGAAACTCCGTCCCCCATCCAGCAGCAGGCAATCCCTGCCGTTCTGGGGGGAAGTGACCTTATGGCCGCCGCGCAGACCGGCACCGGCAAAACCGCCGGCTTTACCCTGCCTGTGCTGCAGTTGCTGCACAGCAAGCCACGTCCGCAAAAGAGCCCTCACCCGCGGGTGCTGATCCTGACGCCCACGCGGGAACTGGCAGCCCAGGTTTTCGACTCCGTGAAAACCTACGGCAAACACCTGAAGCTCAGCTCCGCCGTGGTGTTCGGCGGCGTCAACATCAACCCCCAGATCACCTTGCTGAGAAAGGGCGTGGACATCCTCGTCGCGACCCCCGGCCGCCTCCTCGATCTGCATCAACAGGGGATGGTACGGCTCAACGAAGTGGAAATCTTCGTTCTCGACGAGGCCGATCGCATGCTCGACATGGGCTTCATCCGCGACATTCGCCGCATCCTTCCGCTGCT
This sequence comes from uncultured Porticoccaceae bacterium, assembly GCA_964469165.1. Lineage (GTDB taxonomy): Bacteria > Pseudomonadota > Gammaproteobacteria > Pseudomonadales > Porticoccaceae > CAYXXZ01. The sequence continues at coordinate 8,342 of CAYXXZ010000044.1, read as the reverse complement.
TCCGAAAGCGCGTCAGAACCTGCTTTTCTCGGCAACTTTTTCTCAGGAAATTCGTGAGCTTGCGCGCACCTTCTTGAACAACCCTGAAGAAATCAGCGTGACGCCGCGCAACGCCGCTGCGCACACGGTGGCGCAGACCGTGATTCCCGTGGACAAGGGCAACAAGGCCGCGCTGCTGCGTCACTTCATCGCCACCAGAAATCTCTATCAGGCGCTGGTGTTCAGCCGCACCAAGCACGGCGCCAACAAGCTCGTGCAGTTTCTGGAAAAGAACGGTATCGCCGCCGCCGCCATCCACGGCAACAAAAGTCAGAATCATCGCACCCGTGTCCTCGCCGAATTCAAGGCGGGCAAGCTGCAGATTCTGGTCGCGACCGACATTGCCGCGCGCGGCATCGACATCAGTCAGTTGCCCTGTGTGATCAATTTCGACCTGCCCCAGGTCGCGGAAGACTACGTTCACCGCATCGGCCGCACCGGGCGTGCGGGTGCCGAGGGCGAAGCCTATTCATTGGTTTGCGAAGAAGAGCTGGAAATGTTGCTCGCCATCGAGAAACTGATCGGCAAGCCCATACCCAAAGCCCAGGAGCCCGGTTTCGAACTGTCACAACCCTGGCCGGAGCGCCCGCGCAGAAGCGCCGGCAACAGTCGTCCGTCACTCAGAAGCAACAACGGTGGCGATTCGCGCCGTCGCCGCCCCAACGGTAACAGCGCAGGACGGCAGCGCAGCGCGGGCGGCAATTCGCAATCTCAGGCGCGGGGGCGCTGACCACCAGCGATAGGTCGCCTGCGTAGAAGCCTGCCTGCAGGCGACCTTTGTGTGTATTGTCGTGTCGCCTGCAGGCAGGCTCCTACATTTGAGTTTCACGTTTGACGCAAGAACAGGAGTGGCCTGTTCTTGAGCCCGACTTCTTGAGACCATCCCACCCATCCTTCATACTCTTTCATCAATCTCAGCCAAGGCCATTGCCATGAACATCACCAACAATGCCGTCGTCGCGCTTCATTACACCGTCAAGGATGAAGACGGCGTCAAGCTCGACTCATCCGAGGGCGGTACGCCTCTCACTTATCTTCACGGCGCGAGCAACATCATCCCCGGCCTCGAGCGCGCGCTCGAAGGCAAGTCGAAAGGGGATGCCCTGGATGTAAACATCCCACCCGCAGAGGCCTACGGCGAATATATCGACGAACTGGTGGACTCCGTGCCCCGCGAGGCCTTCCAGGGCGCCGAGGTCGAGGTTGGCATGCGCTTCGAAGCGCAAACCAACAACGGCCCGATTTCCGTGGTGATCACCCATATCGAGGGCGATAACGTCACGGTGGATGGCAACCACCCGCTGGCGGGCAAGTCATTGAATTTCAGCGTCACCGTCGAGGATATCCGCGAGGCGACGGCAGAAGAAATCGCCCACGGCCATGTCCACGGTCCGGGCGGCCACCACCATTGATCGCCCTCCCCCGGCCTCATCGAGGCCGGGAATCTCTCCGGGCAAGCGATTTGCTTACCAGGGAGGCATGCCATAGGATATGGCACCAGAATCGTCGCATGACCCCCGTCATCTCCAGGTCACGGGCCCATCCTGCACAAATACCTACCTCAGGCCGCAAGTCCCCTTGGAGATACCAGGTCACGCCGCAACCGCGTCGTGGCGTGGCTCCAGGGGTGTGCATTTGGAGTCCACACTATCGCGTACGCAAACCGAGGTACACGCCACATGAATCACCCCGCAGAAAAGATCGATGAACTCAGCGAGGATCTTTATCCTTCACGCAGCGGCGCTCAGCCGAGATTCATCGAACGCCTGGATCCGGTCATCTACAGCGCACCGGACTCTCCCGATTCTCCCCTTCCGACCGAACAACTGAAGCATTATCGCGAACAGGGCTTCCTGGTGTTGGAGGATCTTTTTTCAGCAGAGGAGATTGCCGGCTACCAGCGCGAGATGGCCGATCTGCGCGCCAATCCGGCCGTCAGTCGCGCCGAAGAAACCATCACCGAGATCAGCAGCGGCGACGTGCGCTCGATCTTCCGGGTGCATCGTTTCAGCGCACTGTTTGCGCGCCTGGCGGCGGATGAACGGCTCGTCGGTATCGCTCGCCATTTGCTCGGCGACGAGGTTTACATCCATCAATCCAGACTGAACTACAAACCGGGTTTTCGCGGCAAGGAGTTCTACTGGCACTCCGACTTCGAAACCTGGCATGTGGAAGACGGCATGCCGCGCATGCGCGCCCTGAGCATGTTCATCACACTGACCGAAAACCACGACTGCAACGGCTCGCTGATGCTGATTCCCGGCTCACACCAGCGCTATGTGGTATGTTCGGGTCAGACCCCGGAAAATCATTTCAAGACATCATTGAAAAAACAGGAATACGGCACACCCGGTGACAGCTGCCTTGCCGAGCTGGTCGACAAGGGCGGCATCGTGACCGTCACGGGAAAACCGGGCAGCGTCATCATTTTCGACTGCAACCTGATGCACGGCTCCAACAGCAACATCACCCCTTATCCCAGATCCAACCTGTTCTTTGTGTACAACGCGCTCTCCAACCAGGTGGGCAAACCTTTCTGCAACCAGCGCCCCCGGCCCGAATACGTGTGCGCCAGAAAAGGAATCCGCCCGCTGCGCGGCGATCTGTGCGATGGGGCTTGAATACAGGGGCAGGAAAAATCGGGTTGTGGTTGGGTGTGAGCTATAAGCTGTAAGCTCTAAGTTGAACGCTGGCAGAACTCAGCTCTTGCTGTACTCCTGCTTATGGCTTAGAGCTTGTTTACGATCTTTTGCTGCCTCTGTGCAGGCGACACAACCATCGGGACGCACGGGCATACGGTCGCCTGCAGGCAGGCTCCTACAGGGGCGCGAACAAAAAAACCCCGCAAAATGCGGGGTTTTTGGCTTCTGCAGGAAGCTCCGAACGTTGGAGCTGTCTGTGCTTACGGCAGCAGATGGCTCACAGCGTCACGCTCTTCCGCCAGTTCCTGTTCGCTCGCCTTGATGCGCTCGACGGAGAAGGCATTGCAGTCGAGACCCTGAACGATTTGCCAGTCGCCGTTCTTGCACACACAGGGGTAGGAGTAGATCAGGCCCTGCTGAATGCCGTAGCTGCCATCGGAGTAGATGCCCATGCTCACCCAATCACCTTCGGCGGTCCCCAGCGCCCAGGAGCGCATGTGGGAAATGGCGGCATTGGCAGCGGAGGCTGCGGAAGATGCACCGCGGGCTTTGATGATGGCGGCACCGCGCTGCTGTACCTCCGGAATGAAGGTACCTTCGTACCAGCCCTGATCGACCAGGCCGATTGCGCTCTGGCCTTTCACCTTGGCGTGGTGGATATCGGGGTACTGAGTGGATGAATGGTTGCCCCAGATGGTGACCTTGGTGACATCATTGACGGTGGTACCGGTCTTCTGGGCCAGTTGGCTCAGCGCGCGGTTGTGGTCGAGACGGGTCATCGCGGTGAATTGGCGAGGATCGATGTCCGGCGCGTTGCGCTGGGCGATCAGGGCGTTGGTGTTGGCAGGATTGCCGACGACGAGAACCTTGATGTCGCGGCTGGCGTTGTCATTGATGGCCTTGCCCTGTACGGAGAAGATCGCCGCATTGGCTTCCAGCAGATCCTTGCGCTCCATGCCGGGGCCGCGCGGGCGGGCACCTACCAGCAGCGCGTAATCGGCATCCTTGAAGGCAACCGCGGGGTCGTCGGTCTGCACCATGCCCGCCAGGAGAGGAAATGCGCAGTCGTCGAGTTCCATGGCAACGCCTTTCAGGGCCTCGAGAGCCGGGGTGATTTCAAGCATCTGCAGGATAACCGGCTGGTCGGCACCCAGCATCTCACCGGCGGCGATTCTGAACAGGAGGGAATAACTGATTTGTCCGGCCGCGCCAGTCACGGCTACACGTACAGGTGCTTTCACAGGCTATCTCCAGAAGAAGGGTTGTGGGAATACAGGAGGCAGCATTATACGGAAACGGTGAGATTTTTCACCCTGAAGTGAGGGTACATGCGGGTTGCCAATGTCATCCGCAGGAGTTTGAAACAAGCCGCGAGCTGCACGTTTTGCGCTGGAATCCACAAGACCTCAGCTTTTTCCGATACTTACGGCCCTGTTGCGACTGACGACGCGAGTATCCCCGTTGGCGGAGCAGCTACGCGCTCGTCACTCCGAGCATCGCTTCCTGGTATCGCGTTTTCAGGGACTGATAGATATCGTCCTTGAAGGAGTGACTGGTGGCATCGAGCCCCGCGACGATGTCCACCAGGTGCTCGTTGTCTTCCCTGCCCCGCCAGTTCTTCGTGTAGCTGCCATCCTGGTAGCCGTGGTCCTGGCGGAAGAAATTGAGCACGTTCTTGCCCATGTAGCGCACATAGAGCTCCTCGAAATCCATCTCCACTGCGGCCATCAGGCGCGCGAACAAGGGCACGTCGAAGCTCTTGCGTTGCAACGTATGGAGCGTGAAGCGCTCGAGAACGTCGCGAAACTCGCCGTCGCGATCTTGCCCCGCCAGCTCAGCGGCAATCTCATTTGCGACAACAGCGGCATCCGTGCCGGACTGAAGGCGGATACTGAGCCCGAAGTGCCAGATATCCACCAGCTCGAGCTTCACCTGATCGAGGTCGGGCGACTGTTTTTTCCACCACTTCCAGCCGTAGTGCTCCATCAGCTCGGCGCACTCGGTCCAGATCGCCCGGTACCAGGGGTAATGCTGCTCCCGCCAGGAGGCATTCACGCGCGTGTTCATGGCGTCCTGCATGTCCAGCATGGTGGAAAGCTGCGTGATCACGGCGAAATCCTCAGATTCTGACAAAGGCGTTGTTGTATTTTTCCTGGCCGATGCTGGTTTCCGGACCGTGCCCCGTCACCACTGCCGCATCCTCATCCAGGGTGTAGAGGCGTTCGCGGATGGATTTGACGATTTGCGGATAGCTGCCCCCAGGGAAATCGGTGCGCCCGATGCTGCCGTTGAACAGAGTATCTCCCGCCACCAACAGTTTGGCGTCGGCAAACCAGAAGCTGACGGAGCCCGGCGTATGGCCCGGTGTGTGCAGCGCCACACCGTTGCAGCAGCCCAGGTCCTGATCGTCGTTGATATAGTGATCCGGGGGCGGCAGGTTGGCCGGCGGCAAGCCGAAGCTGCGGCAGTACTCGTCACAGGCATCCCACAGGAACATGTCTTCCTCGTGGAGATGGATGGGCGCACCGGTGGCCTTGCGGATTTCACCGGCAGCGAGAATATGATCGAGATGCGCGTGGGTGTGGACGATCGCCACCACCTTGAGATTCATCTCATTCAGGGTGCGCAGGATGACATCGGCATCGCCACCTGGATCGACCACCACGGCCTTGCCCGTTGCGGTATCACCGATGATGGTGCAGTTGCACTGCAGCGGCCCCACGGGAAAGCTGCGCCGAATGATGGTGTTCTGTTCGCTGGTCATGGCAAAAATACCCCCAATATCGCGTTGCGGCGATTGTAGCACAGGGGGAAAAGGTGGAATGGGAGACGGGATCGTCTCCCATCTCCCATTCAACATCTCCCACTTCTACACTTTGAAAAGCCGGCAAAAATTCTCGGTGGTGGCATGCGCCACCTCTTCAAACGCGATGCCCTTCACATCCGCCACCTGGCGCGCCACTTCCACCACGTAACCGGGAACGTTGGCCTTGCCACGGTAGGGAACCGGCGCAAGCCAGGGGGAGTCGGTCTCCACCAGGAGGCGGTCGAGAGGTACTTTTTTTACCACCTCCCGCAGCGCGGAGGCATTGCGGAACGTGATGATGCCCGAGAAGGAGATCAGGAAGTTCATGTCGAGTGCCGCTTTTGCCATCTCCCAGGATTCGGTAAAGCAATGCAGTACACCGCCCGTTTCCTGGTCTGCATGATCCGCGATGAGGCCTAGTGTATCTTTTTGCGCACTGCGGGTATGGACGACCACCGGTTTCTTGACGGAGCGCGCCGCGTCGAGATGATTGACGAAGCTTTCCTGCTGCCAGCGCCTGGTGCTCTCCGCGTAGTGATAGTCGAGCCCGGTTTCGCCGATGGCAACGACGCGCTCATCGCCCGCCAGGTCAACCAACCGCTCCACCGACGGCACGGGCTGCGCCTCGTCCTGCAAGGGGTGAACGCCGACAGAGACATGAACATCGGCAAAGCGCCGCGCGAGGCCGATAAGCCCTGCGGACGACGCCATATCGACGCCGATGGCCAGGAAGCGGCTCACACCGCGGCGACGGGCATTTTCGAGCACCTCGGCCACATCACTGCTACCGCCAAAAAGATCGAGCCTGTCGAGATGACAGTGGGAATCAACCAGCATTGCAACTACAGGGTGTAAGTGGGATTGTCGGAATTGAGCATACCGGCGAGATGGGTTTCGATCTTCGCGACCAGGTCGGCATTCTCGCTGCTGAACTGAATACCTATGCCCTGTTTGCGGTTGACGACCACGCCCGGCGGCGTGATCCAGACGACCTTGCCGGTGAGCGGAAACTTTTCCGCCTCGTTGAGGAGTTCGAGAACCACGAAAACCTCGTCTTCGAGCAGAAACTGGCGATTGGTGGCAATGAACAGGCCGCCGTGCGTCACGAACGGCATGTAACATTCGTAGAGCTCGCCGAGCTCCTTGATGGTCACATTGAGAATCGCGCTGCGCATGCCGCCTGGAGCTTTCATGGGTTACAGAGCCTGCGTTCCTTGGGTCTGGTACAAGTCTATCACCGACTTCCAGTCCATTAAAATTTCTTCCCAGATGAGCTGGGGATTGGGATTGGCCGTACTCAGCAAGCGCTGACGCAAGGTTGTGAGGCGATCGAGAAAGCGAAACAGAAGCCGCGCCTGGGGGTGTCTGCGCTGCGCGGCGTCACGCAATCTGTCGTAGAGCAGGTACTGAAACCACTCGATGGCGTCGCCTTTCGCCAGGCTCTGAATGGCCTTGGCACCGTCGAGCACGGGCAAAATTCCCGCTTCCACCTGGCTGAGCGTGTCGCGAAAAACCTGCAATTGATCCTTCAGGTCGGAATCCAGCAGGCGCAACGCCCGCAGCGGTCGCCCGCCCGATAGCTCCATGACCTGTGCGATGTCCACACCATCTCCCGCGCGCGCCTGCAACCACTGTCGCACCGGCTCCGCCGGCGGGAGCGAAAACGGAAAAATCCTGCAGCGGCTGCGGATGGTGGGAAGGATGCGCCCCGGCTGGTGTACCACCAGAATGATGCAGACATCCGCGCCCGGTTCTTCGAGGGTTTTCAGGAAAGCGTTGGCGGCATTGATGTTCATGGCCTCGGCGGGCTCGATCAGAATCACGCGGCGCCCGCCCATGGACGCAGTGCGGGAAGCGAACTCACCCAGCTCACGAATGCGATCGACGGGAATGACCTTGCCCTCTTCCGCCGGCGCAATGCGGATGAAATCCGGATGCGTTGCCGCCTCGAACAGTTTGCATGTCTTGCAGTTGCCGCAAGCCCGCCAATCCGCCGGCGTTGCGCACAACAGCGTTTGCGCGAACGCCATGGCAAAGCTGTGCTTGCCGATCTCCGCCGGCCCGGCAAACATCAGCGCATGGGGCAACACGTCCTGTTCGAGCAGGCCGCCTAGCTGGCGCCACTGTTCCTGTTGCCAGGGAAAGACCTCTGTCACGGACATCAGCGTGCCCCCGCCAGTGCCGCATCCAGAGCGGCGGTGATCGCCGCCTGCACGGCGTGCAGCTCCTGGCTCGCATCGATGACCCGGTAGCGCTGCGGATTCTCTTCGGCGCGCGCCAGATAGGCTTCGCGCACCCGCCGGAAAAAGGCCATCTGCTCGCATTCGAAGCGGTCGAGTTCGCCGCGGGCGCCTGCGCGCTGGATTCCGATTTCGGGATCGACATCGAGAATGAAGGTCAGATCGGGACGCAGCTGTCCCTGAACCAGGGTTTCCAGCACGGCGATCTTGTCGCTGCCGAGGCCGCGGCCCCCGCCCTGATAGGCGTAGGTGGCGTCGGTGAAGCGGTCACAGAGCACCCAGGTGCCCGCGGCCAGCGCGGGCGCGACGACCCTCGCCAGATGCTGGGCGCGCGCCGCGAAGATCAGCAGCAACTCGGCCATGGGATCCAGGGCCTCGTCGCAGTGGTCCAGCAGCAACGTACGAATTTTCTCGCCGTATGCGGTGCCGCCGGGTTCGCGGGTGATGACATGGGGAATCCGGCGCGCCTCGAGCCAGCGCTCGATAAGGGCGAGATTGGTGGTTTTTCCCACGCCTTCACCGCCCTCGACAGTGATGAACTTACCTTTCATAAACAATTCGGCTACCTGGGTGAAGAGCGGTAATTCTTGACGCGCTGCAATTGATACTGGCGCA
>CAYXXZ010000043.1:0-25366 GCA_964469165.1 uncultured Porticoccaceae bacterium | reverse complement strand
GTTGTCAGTTGTCAGTTGTCAGTTGTCAGTTGTCAGTGAGTGTGACTCCCCCCTGTGAACTGTCAACTGAAAACTGTGAACTATGAACTGCAAACCACCGCTAAACCCTGAACCCCTTCACCAGCCGCCGCAAATGCGCAACATCCCCGCTCCCCGGGCCATAGCGCAGTGCCAGGTAGGCGTCGCGGATGCTGTTTATGGCTGCCGCATCAGCGGGAAAGTTCCGGGACGCGCGCGCCGCGAAATCCCTTGGCCCTTCACCGCGGGCGCGCTCGCAGCCGGCCCGCGCGAGGCGGGCACAAAACTCGGCGTACAACTGGTCACCGACGTGTTTGCCGCGGCGGCGACCGGGGTACATGGCAAACAGCACCGGCGCCAGACACAGCGCCGAGGCAAGCAGCACGAAAGTGGCAATGCGAAGCGGGTCGAGGCCACCCAGCAATCTGGCGAGAACATTGCTCTGCTCGGTATCATAGCCGAGCACCCAGCGCGCCCATTGGTATTCGAGCCTTTCCATGCGCAGGCGCAGCTGATTGATAAGTGGGACACCCTGAAAGCGCGCCAGATCGAGCGGCGAATTGGCGAACACCACATCGGCGCTCATCATCGACAGCAAGTTGCTGAGAATGCGCTCCGGCGCCACCGCAGCGGTGGGATCCACCCTCGCCCATCCCTCGCCTTCCAGCCAGACTTCTGCCCAGGCATGGGCATCGTACTGGCGTACCACCAGGTAATTCCCGGCCTCATCGAGCTCCCCGCCCTGATAGCCTCCGACGATGCGCGCCGGCACGCCCGCGGCGCGCATGAAGAAAACGAAACTGGCGGCAAAGTGCTCACAAAAGCCCGCGCGACTGCTGAACAGAAAGTCATCCACGGCGTGCTGTCCCAGCGAAGGAGGCGTCAGCGTGTAGGAAAAGCCTCGATGGTAGTGGCGCAACAAGCGCTCGATAAGCGCGCGCGGTTCGGGCGTTTCCGCAGCCCAGGCTGCCGCGAGGCGCCGAGTCCGGGGATTGCTGTTTTCGGGCAACTGCGTTTCCACCCGGCGTTGCAGCGCGCCCAGGCCATCGCGATCGACGTGGCGGTCGGGAAAGGAGCGTACCTGGTATTCCGTGCGCCTTGTCACAGGCGATCGGGACACCAGGGTGAAATCCTGCGCCACGCCGGTGTTGGCAGTGAGGGCCTGTGGATAGGCCAGACTGTACAGCCAGGTGCCACCGGTTTTCTCGAGAATCACCCGGTAATCCAGTGCTGTGGCAGTGTCGGGATCGTCGCGGCGCTCGTCACCGGTCCAACGTATACCGCGCTGCGCGCTCCACCAGGCGGCGCGCTCCCAGCTCTCGCCATCGAAATGCGACAGCGTGACGCCGCGCCAGTAGCGCTGCTCCCGCGGCGGCACCTCGCCTTCGAACTCCGCGCGAAACGCGATGGCCGAGGAACCGCTGAGACTGGCCACCTGGCCCAGCCTGAGGCTGTCGCTCATGCCGGTGACGGCCACCCCTGGCGCTGGCACACCCCACAGGGGACCGAGTCTCGGCATCACCAGGAAGAAGACGATCGCCAGGGGCAGCGCTGGCAGGAAGATATACAGCGCCGTTCGCAACGGTCGCCGGTAACTGTGTTGCGCTGCACTTTGATGTAGTCCCACGAGGCTCGCACTGACCACCACCATGGCCGCGAGAATATAGAGTGCGACCAGCATGCCCTGATCGAACAGCGCCAGCACGATGGCGACGAAATAGCCGAGAAAAATCACCACCAGAGCGTCGCGGCGCTGGCGCATCTCGAGCAGTTTCAGGGAGAAGGCGCAAACCAGCAGCGACACCATGGGCTCCAGCCCCTGAAGGCGGCGAAAACTGAGCACCAGCCCCGCCACGCAGACAAGTGCAAGCGCCGCCTTCAGGCCCCACCCCGGCGCTCCCCAGCGGCCGCTGTGAATACCCAGGCGCCACAGCGCCGCCAGCGCGGCGACGCCTGGCACCCACAGGGGAAGGTAGGCAGCGAGCGGCGCGATACAGACTGCAAAGGCCACCACCAGCCAGAGCGCGCCAGCGCGGGATATCTGCCAGGGCGCGGCCATCAGCCCGCTTCCTGGTCTTCGCACTCGAACAGGGCGAGCATGCGCAAAAGACGGGTTCTGTGCGCCTCGCCCTGCCCCAGAGCTGAGCTCTCACCCGGCAGCTTTAGTCCATAGTCGCGACCCGCCATGTCCGCCTCGAGCACCGCACCGCACAACCGCGACAGGCGCGACTCCCGATCGAGGTCGGGAAAGTGTGCCCAATCGAGCCACTGCGGCTCCGCTGCCGGATCGACGAAATGCTTGGTGTAGACACCCTGGCCACGCGCCACCTGTTTCCAGGCAATGCGATTCCAGGCCTCTCCCTGGCGATAGGGCTCGAGACCGGCAAAGTCCTCGGTGCCTGCCACTTCGCTTTGCACAGCGCCGCTCTCGGCGCCGCCGCCATCCGCATGCGACGCACCCGCGCCTGGCCGGGGATAGACCGCTCCCCAGCCGTCGAGGCGCACATGGCTCCATATCCTGATCAGGCCGAGCGGATAGACGCTCTCCACGGTCAAGCGCCCCGGCCGCAGCCTGCCGCGCCGTTTCGCTCTCACATAAAGGCTCGCGACGGTGCTGTCGGTACCCTTTGCCAGGCTCACCTGCTGTGGCGTGGTACCGGGGAAATACAGCTTGATATCGTCGCGGTGACGCTTGCCGTCATGGCTGAGTTCGATGTCCACGCGCAGGCTCTCGCCGGGAAAGCCGCTGTCGACAGCCAGTATCCGCAGTGTCACGCCTGCAACATTGCTGTAGCCGTGCAGAATGGTGACGACAAATACCGCGCCAAGGAGGGCGGCAAAGAAGAAAACGACGTTATTTTCATAGTTGATCGCCAGCAACCAAAGCAACGCCAGCACCAGCAGAAAAAAAAGCCCGGCGCGGGAGGGAAACGTAAAAATGGAGCGGCGCCCGAGGCGAATGCGCTCGACACGGGGCAGGCGCCGTTCGAGCCAATCTTCGAAAAATTTTTCAAAAGCCATGTGTTTTTTTAGTTTCACGTTACAAGTTTCACGTTGCACGCAAAAGCAAACCCGAGACGACCCGGTGATTTATTCCGCCACCCAGACTTTATTGCCAGTGCGCAGTTCTCGCTGCAGCTGCCCTCGTGCAACGTGAAACTTGTAACGTGCAACTCAGACTACATCCACAGCATCGAGCGCTCGCTGCACCAGGGCGCCGCCCTTGCCCGCCTCGCCATGGGGGTGGAGACGGTGTTTGGCCACCGCCGGAAACACGCGCTGCACGTCTTCCGGAATGACGTAATCGCGCCCTTCGAGCAGCGCCCAGGCACGGGCGCAGGCGAGCAGCATCAGAGAGGCGCGCGGCGACAGGCCGGTATCGGCGCCCTCGCCCTCACGGGTAAAGCGCACCAGGCGCAGGATGTAATCCGCCAGGGCTTCCGATGCGTGCACCCTGGTCGCATCCTCCTGAAGGCGCAGCAGTCTTTCCGCATCCAGACAGGGCCGCAGGGCCGCGGCATCGCGTTTGCTGGCGGCGCCGAGCAGCATCTGCTTTTCCGCTTCCGCATCCGGATAACCCAACGAAATGCACATGGCGAAGCGGTCCTGCTGCGATTCCGGCAGCGGATAGGTGCCTCTCTGGGAGATCGGATTCTGCGTGGCAATGACAAAGAAAGGCGGCGCAAGATCACGGCTCACGCCGTCGATGGTGACCTGCCCTTCGGCCATGGCTTCGAGCAGTGCGCTCTGGGTTTTTGGGGTGGAGCGGTTGATCTCGTCGGCGAGCAGCAGTTGGGTAAAGACAGGGCCGGGATGAAAGCGAAAACCCTCGCTTTCGCGATCGTAGATGGAAATGCCAAGAATGTCCGACGGCAACAGGTCGCTGGTGAACTGCAAACGCTTGAAGGTCAGCCCCAGGGCACTGGCGAGTCCATGCGCGAGGGTGGTTTTGCCCATACCGGGCAGGTCTTCGATGAGCAGATGGCCGCGCGCCAGCAGGCAGCACAGGGCGAGCTGTATCTGATGGCGCTTTCCGATCAGGACGGAGCTGACTTCGTTGACCACGGCTTCGAGGCCGTCCTGGCCCGCCCTGGCGTTCATAGCAACGCAAAACCCCGCGCGAGGTCGCCTTTGATGTCCTCGATGTCCTCGAGCCCGACGGCGATGCGGATCAAACCCTCGCTGATGCCCGCCAGCCTGCGCTCCTCCGCGCTGATCCGGCCGTGGGTGGTGGTTGCCGGATGGACGATGGTGGTTTTCACATCGCCGAGGTTTGCAGTGAGCGAGAGAATGCGGGTCGCGTCGATGACCTTCCAGGCTTCTTCCCGGCCGCCGCGCACCTGGAACGACAACACGCCGCCAAAGCCGCTCTGCTGGCGCGCCGCGACGGCATGGCCGGGATGGGACGGCAAGCCGGCGTAGAACACCTTGTCCACTTCGGGACGCGCGTCGAGCCACTGCGCCAGCGCCAGCGCGTTGGCACAGTGGGCTTCCATGCGCAGGCGCAGGGTTTCGAGCCCCTTGAGAAACACCCAGGCATTGAACGGGCTCATGGTGGGGCCCGCGGAGCGCAGGAACGTCAGGACTTCGTTGGTCAGCTCGCGACGCCCGGCGACCGCGCCGCCCAGGCAGCGGCCCTGGCCATCCAGATACTTGGTGGCGGAGTGAACAACCAGATCCGCACCGAGAGTCAATGGCTTCTGCAGCGCGGGGGTGCAGAAACAGTTGTCCACCACCAGCAGAGCGCCGCAGCTGTGGGCGATGTCCGCCAGTGCGCTGATATCGGCCACTTCGCACAGCGGGTTGGAGGGGGTCTCGATGAAGAGCAGGCGCGTGGTCTGCCTGACCGCCGCGCGCCAGCCCGCCAGGTCGGCGAGAGGCACGAACGTGGTTTCGACGCCGAACTTGCCCAGTTGTTTGCCAAACAGGCCGGTAGTGGTGCCAAACACATCCCGTGAGCAGACAATGTGGTCGCCCGCCTTCAGAAACGCCATGCAGGTGCTGAGGATGGCCGCCATGCCCGAAGAGGTCGCCACTGCCGCCTCTGCGCCTTCCAGCGCGGCGAGGCGTTCCTCGAAGGTGCGCACGGTGGGGTTGGTATAGCGGGAGTAGACGTTGCCGGCCTGTTCACCACTGAAACGCGCGGCAGCCTCGGCGGCACTGGCGAACACATAACTGGATGTCGCAAAGATCGCCTCGGCGTGCTCGCCCTCGGCACTGCGGCGCTGGCCGGCACGAATGGCGAGCGTATCCAGGCCGGCGCCGGACAGTAGATCGTTGTCATCGAAAAAACTCATCTCGGGCTCCCCGCATCGGTGTTGTGCAGACCAACCACTTCAAGGCGCAATTGCCCTTCCGAGGCCATTTTTGCTGAATCATTGCGCGCCGCGGCAAGCTGGTGCAGATAATTGTCGTCGACATCGCCCGTGACGTACTTGCCATCGAAGACCGAGCATTCGAACTGCTCGATGCTGTCGTTGCCTTCGCGGGCACTGTCGATGAGGTCGTCGAGCTCCTGGTATATGAGCCAGTCCGCGCCGATATTGGCGGCCACTTCTTCCACGGTGTGGCCATGGGCGACCAGCTCTTCCGCGGACGGCATATCGATGCCGTAGACATTGGGATAACGCACCGGCGGCGCCGCCGACGCGATATAAACCTTTTTAGCCCCGGCATCCCGGGCCATCTGGATGATTTCCCGCGACGTGGTGCCGCGCACGATGGAGTCATCCACCAGCAGAACGTTCTTGCCCTGAAACTCCAGGCGAATGGGATTCAGCTTCTGGCGCACTGATTTCTTGCGCTGCTTCTGCCCCGGCATGATGAACGTTCGCCCGATGTAGCGGTTTTTCATGAAGCCTTCGCGGAATTTCACATCGAGCCTTTCCGCCAGGGCCTGGGCGCATACCCGGCTGGTATCCGGCACCGGGATCACCACGTCGATATCGTGATCCGGCCAGGCCGCAAGTACTCTCTCCGCCATTTTTTCGCCCATGCGCAGGCGGCATTTGTACACTGAAATATTGTCGATGATGGAATCTGGGCGGGCAAAATAGACTTGCTCGAAAATGCAGGGCACCAGGCGCGGGTTGTCGGCGCACTGGGCACTGTAGAAATTGCCGTCGATATCGATATAGATCGCCTCGCCCGGCCTCACATCGCGCTCCACGGTAAAGCCGAGCACGTCGAGGGCGACGGTTTCGGATGCCACCATGTACTCCCTGCCAAGATCGGTATCGCGGTATCCGTAAACCAGCGGGCGGATGCCGAACGGGTCGCGGAACGCGAAAACACCGTAACTGGCGATCATGCCCACCACCGCGTAGGCGCCGTTGCAGCGCCGGTGCAGGCGCGCGATGGCGGCGAAGACGTCGGCGGGCTCGGGGCGCATCTTGCCTTGCAGATGCAGCTCGTGAGCGAAGATGTTGAGCAGAACCTCGGAGTCGGAATCCGTGTTGACATGGCGCAGGTCGGACATGAACAGGTGGGATTTGAGCGACTCCGCATTGGTGAGATTGCCGTTGTGGGCCATGCAGATACCGTAGGGCGAGTTGACATAGAACGGCTGCGCCAGCGCCGGGCCGGAGCTGCCCGCCGTCGGGTAGCGCACGTGGCCGATGCCCATGTTGCCCTTGAGTCGCCCCATGTGGCGGGTGTGAAACACATCGCGCACCAGCCCCACGTCCTTGCGCTGATGGATGCGCCCGTTTTCACAGGTCATGATTCCGGCGGCGTCCTGGCCTCGATGTTGAAGCATGGTCAATGCATCATAGAGATTGAGGTTCACATCCATCTTGCCAACAAGGCCGACAACACCACACATAAAGACTTACCTCAGCACTTGGCTCTCGAACTGCCTGGGGCCGAACAAAAACCCGGTCAGAAAAACGCCTTGAAAAAGGCCAGCACGCTTGCGCCGACATCCATTACCCAGCCTTCGCAGGCGAGGAAATAAGGAATCAGAACAGAATCCTGCCACCAGATATCCTGAGACACCGGCAGCACCCCGGGCAGGACAATAAGTATAGCCATGACGACGATAAAACCGCGCAGGGCACCGAACAGGGAGCCCAGCAAGCGATCGGTGCCGGAGAGCCCGGTTGACGCCACGAGGTGGGAAAACACGAAGCTGAACAGCGAGCCCACCATGAGAATACCGAAAAACAACACCACCCAGGCAACCAGTGCGCGCAGCGACGGCGTGTCCACCAGATTCGTGAAATACACCGACGCCTCCTGGTGGAAGAGCATGGCGCCGAGAAAAGCCGCTGCCCAGATTGCCAGAGACAGAGCCTCACGGATAAAGCCCCGCGCGATACTGATCAACGTGGAAAAGCCGAGAATGGCAACAATAGCCCAATCTGCCCAGTTCAATATCGAGCCCCTCTGCTCTGTGTTGCAAGGTCGGTGCTGCAAGGTCGCGGATTTTAACAAAGACTCGCCCCTCTGTGGTTCATTCACAGAGATAAGTTAATGCTGCGCCATACAGCTATAAGCTCTAAGCTTTAAGCCGGACTGGGCTCTCCTGGGCATTCTATCGACATCCGGGGAGCATCTGGAATTGCAATATCCGGCGCGTAAAAACGCAGAACCCTGCCACATCCAGCTTAAAGCTTAGAGCTTACAGCTGTCTTTATGGCTCGAACCGCATGACCAGCGACTTGACCTTATGGGCGGCGTCTATGCGGGCCTTCTCATCGTCCGCACTCTTGCGCAGCACGTGAGGGCCGACATAAACCCGGTGTACCGCATTGCCGCCCGACACGCCCTGGCGCACAAACGCCTTGTGCCCCGCCTGCTGAAGTTTGCTGCTCATCTGCGCGGCGGCAGCGGCATCGCGAAAACTGGCCACCTGAATCACCCAGGACTCGGGCAGGCCATTGGCAGCGAGCGTCGGCGCCACTTCAGGCGCTTTTTTTGCGGGTGTTGCATGGGCAGGTGTCGCGGCGCTCGGCTTGGCCTCGGGCGCTTTGCCCGGCGCCGGTTTCACTGGTGCCGGCGACGGTGCCTGCTCTGCCTTCTCAGCGGCAACGACATCGCTGTCGAGTCGAAATGCCGATTCGTGATCCGGTACCCGATAGTCCACAGGCGGCGCTTCCGGCTCCGCGATGGTCACCGGTGCGATCTCTGGCGCCGGCGGAATCTGCGATGTCTCGTCGATCGGAGCCGAAGGCTCGAAATTGAAAAATACGGGAATGAAAACAATGGCCAGAGCGGAGAGGACGAGAATGCCCACCAGTCGCTGCTTGAAGCGCTCAGAGATCATGTCGCCCTCCGGGGCTGCTGGCATCAATGTATTTCATGACCGCGGAAATCGTGTGGAAAGAGCCGCAGGCGACAATGATACCGTCCTTGTCGCACATTGCCAGCGCCTTTTCGACGGCATCGCCCACGCTTGCAAACGCTGCACCCCGACAGCCCGCGGCGCGGACGCGTGCCGCGAGTTCGGCGCCCGGCAGCGCCCTTGGCACCGCCAGATCGGGACAGCACCAGGCACTCACCACGGGCTGCAGCGCGGCGATGAAACCGGCTCTGTCCTTGTCTGCCATGAGTGCGGCGACAGCGACAACCTCCCGCCCTGTATCAGCCAGACGCCGAGCCAGAAACGCCGCCGCCGCGGGATTGTGGGCAACATCCAGGACCAGCGTTTTACCGCGCCAGGTCAGCATCTGAAATCGGCCGGGCAAGGTGACGTTGGTCAGCACATCCGCGAGCAGGGCGTGATCGGGCGCATAGCCGAGCAGAAACGCCGCCTCAATGGCCGCCAGCACACTCGGCAACGGCAAGCGCGGCACGGGCAGCGCGCCGAATGCCTGCGCGCCGCCGGGGCCGCAAAAAAACGCATCGAAACGCTCCGCCGCCTCGGTTTTGGCGCCAAAATCGGCCCCGATGAAAAAAAGCTTTGCCGAAACCTGCGCCAGCGCGGTCAGCAACCCTGGCGGCGGATCGGGGTCGCAGCACACCACAGGTCGGCCCGCGCGCGCCACCCCCGCCTTCTCGGCGGCGATTGCATCGCGACTGTTACCCAGCCAGTCGGCGTGATCGATATCGATGGCCGTTATCACCGCGAGATCGGCGTCGACGATGTTGACGGCATCGAAGCGCCCCCCCATACCCACTTCGAGTATGGCGAGGTCGAGAGCCGCTGCGGCCATGATATGCATCGCGGCCAGCGTGCCCATTTCGAAATAGGTCAGCGAAATGTCGCCCCGCACGGCCTCGACGGCGGCGAATGCGGCGCACAGCGCCTCGTCGCCGATAGGCTCGCCCTGCAGGCGCAGGCGCTCGTTATAGGAAAGGATATGGGGCGAGGTATAGGCGCCTACCCGCAGCCCCCTGGCAAGGGCGATGGCTTCGAGCGTACGCACGCAAGAGCCCTTGCCATTGGTACCCGCGACCACCACCTGCTTGCGGGCCAGCGCCGGCAACGCAAGTCGCGCCGCCACCTGGGCGATGCGCTCGAGGCCCAAGTCGATTTCGCGCGGGTGGCGGGCTTCGATAAGCGTCAGCCAATCTTCCAGACATCGCGGCGGTGTCGAGCAACCCCCGTCGGTTTCCGGGTCGCGCTCAGGCATCCGTGGGGTCTTGCACGATGGGGAATCCGGTCATTTTGCTGAGCAGTCTCGCAAGAGTACTGCGCATATCGGGGCGCGATATGATCATGTCGATGGCGCCGTGCTCGAGAAGAAACTCACTGCGCTGAAACCCCGGCGGCAGCTTCTGACGGATGGTTTGCTCGATGATGTTGGGCCCGGCAAAGCCGGCCCGCGCGCTGGGCTCGGCAACGTTGATGTCGCCAAGCATGGCAAGACTTGCGGAGACACCGCCGTAGACCGGATCGGTCATCACCGAGATGTACGGGATACCCTGCTCCTTCATGCGTTCGATGATGGCGCTGGTTTTCGCCATCTGCATCAGGGAGATCAGCGCCTCCTGCATACGGGCGCCCCCCGTGGCGGAAAAACACACCAGAGGGATGCGTTTTTCGAGGCAGACCTTGGCCGCGCGCGTGAATTTTTCACCTACCGCGTAACCCATCGAGCCGCCGTGGAAATTGAATTCGAAGGCAACCGCAACTAGCGGCAGCCCCTGGAGCTTGCCGGATATGGCAATGAGGGCATCCTTCTCGCCGGTTTGTTTCTGAGCGTCGCTCAGCCTGTCCTTGTATCGTTTGGTGTCCTTGAATTTGAGGCGATCCACCGGCACCACGTCCACAGCCAGCTCTTCACGCCCTTCGGGGTCGAGAAACAGCTCCAGGCGGCGGCGCGCCCCGATACGAATATGGTGATCACACTTGGGGCAGACGTCGTAATTCTTTTCCAGTTCCGGACGGTATAGTGGCGTGTTACAAAGCGGGCATTTACGCCACAGACCCTCGGGGACACTGTTGGTACGGTCTTTCTTGAGCGTACCCGGGCCTTTTTTTATCCGCTGCAACCAACTCATAGGATATTCCGTCAAAAAAATTTACCGGATTCTACCACTAAATTTAGTGGGTGACCGACCTCGCCCCCCTGCTTCCAGGCAATTGCCTTAACACTTGTGGACACTCCGTAGGTCGGCCGCCACGCGAGGCACAGCCTTGCGAGATCGTTTGCTGCTCCTGAGTTTCACGTTTCGAGTTGCACGTTTCACGTGAGTGCCTGCGGCGATGGCATCACACTGATCAGGTGCCGGGGGCACAGAGAGCCTCAACGACCCGGGGGCACCCCTTTCTTGCGTGAAACGTGAAACTCAGCGGCAACAACCGCCTGAATACACAGCCGCCTTCTGGGTTTGGCACGATCTGAGGTCGCTCTCCGGGGCACAGCCTTTCGAGACCGTCAGCGCCAGGGATGGCGCTGCCGAGCCCCCATGGATGGGTTCACGGCGTGTCTCGAAAGGCTGTGCCCCGGAGAGCGACCGCGCTACAGAGCACCAAAAGACGGTCAAACAACCGCGCTCCCCGCCTCCGCAATGAAACGACGCAGCTTCTCCGCATCCTTGATGCCGTGCGCGGCCTCGACACCGCCGCTCACGTCCACCGCATAGGGCCGCACCCGCGCAATGGCAGTTGCGATGTTGTCGGGAGTCAGGCCGCCGGCAAGAATCATCGGCGCAGCGCGGAAATCGGCGATCTTCTGCCAGTTGAACGTCTTGCCGGTACCGCCGTAACTGCTCTCCGACCAGGCGTCGAACAGCAGCCCCGACGCGTTCCGGAACGCCGCCGCGGCGTTCTCGATATCGGTATCGTCGCGCACGCGGATCGCCTTGATGTAGGGGTGGCCAAACTGCTCGCAGAACGCGGCATCCTCGTCGCCGTGGAATTGCAGCACATGGGGGCGTACATCGCGCAGCACTTCTTCCACCAGGGCGACCTCCGGGTTGACGAAGAGCGCCACGGACGTAAGGAACGGGCCGACCGCAGCCACCAGAGCACGGCCCGAGGCAACCGAGATCGCGCGCGGGCTTTTCGCATAGAACACCATGCCGATGGCATGCGCGCCCAGATGGGAAGCGAGCAGCGCATCCTCGACGCGGGTAATCCCGCAGATCTTGATCTTTACTTCCGACACAGGCACCACTCACGACAAAGAATGTGCATGTTATCAAAAGAGAAGACGATTTCCTTCGCGTCAGCTTGCGCGCAGGAACAGGGGGCCGAGCGAAAAATTCGGCAACCCGAAATGCCGAGGGTAGGACGCCCGGACCAGGTAGAGACCATCCGGCGGCGCGGTGGCATCACCCTGTGTTCTGTCCTTGACGGCAAGCAACTCGCGGGGCCAGCTTTCCGGTCTCTCACCGCGCCCCACCGCGAGCAGTGCCCCCGCGATATTGCGCACCATATGATGAAGAAAGGCGTTGGCCGTCACCTCGATGACCACCAACTCCCCGTCGCGGAACACCTGCACGGCACTGACATTGCGCCAGGGTGTGCGGGATTGGCAGCCGGCGGCCCGGTAGGAAGAAAAGTCATTCTCGCCGAGCAGCCCCTGGGCCGCGCGATGCATGGCATCCGCATCCAGAGGCGCCTTGATCCAGGTGAGCAGGCCGCGAAAGATCGCCGGGGGCGATAGCTGGTTGCCGATCAGGTAGCGATAGGTGCGCGCCCTGGCAGAGAAGCGCGCATGGAACTGCCCCGCCACCTCCCCCGCCCAATGCAGGCGCACCGCGCCGGGCAAGCGGGTGTTGGCGCCGAGCACCCAATTGTGGGGCTCGCGCACCACCGTGCTGTCGAAATGCACCACCTGATGAGTCGCGTGCACGCCCGCGTCGGTGCGCCCGGCACAGGCAACGGTGATGCCTTGGTTGGCCACATAGGACAGCGCCTCTTCCACCACAGCTTGCACGCTCGGACTGTGACTTTGGCGCTGCCAGCCGGAAAACGCATCGCCGCGGTACTCCAGCATCGCGGCGTAACGATGCACCCCCTCCGGTAGCGATGCACCTTCGGGAAGCAAACCATTATGTCGATATCCGGAATCTGTCACGCTGGGTATTTACTTCTTCATTGACCAGAAATCCTGGAGGTGCCTTGTGGGAGCCTGCCTGCAGGCGACCGTACGCCCATGCGTCCCGATGGTTGTGTCGCCTGCAGGCAGGCTCCTACACGGGCAGGCTCCGCTGCGAAATGAAAAGCACGCAATACGCCACGCATCTCGAAACAGGCACCTGCCAGCTATCGCGGCAAGCCTTGCTCCGAGCTTATCGCTGGTATGGGCGTCAACCCATCGCCGCCAACAATGCCTTGGCCTTGTCTCTTTGATCAGCGTTGCCGGTTTCCGCCACTTCGTTGAGAATTTCCCGCGCCCCGGCGTTGTCACCCATTTCCACATAGGCTTGCGCCAGTTCAAGCTGGGTGTCACCTTCGTCGATGTCGCTCAGAAAGTCGAATTCATCATCCAGATTGAGATCCGCAACGGGCTCGGTCGCAAATGGCTCGTCGACCTGCTGTTGTGCATCATCGCCGGCCAGGCCACCGAGATCGAATTCGGAGAGATCGAGTTCGAGTTCCTCCGCCGATGCAGGAGGGGCATCCGACGGCTCATCGACAACATCCGCCAGCGGCTCTGCGGCAAAGAGATCGTCTTCTTCACGCAGGGCAATTTCATCGAGTGTCACGGCCTGGGGCTTGCCGGTTGCCGCGGGCGTGTCCTGAGCCGGCGCAAGGGGCGCGATGTAAGGTTCGGAAAGCCTGGCTGTGTCAGCGCCACTGCCGCGCTTCTTGCGCAACACGACAAAGACGATCGCACCCAGCAGCACGAGCAAAAGCCCGAGCAGAAACTTCAGATAGCCACCCACGTTGCCCACCTCCTGTTTTGTGGCGTTGCCCTCCGCCTCGGCAGGCGGGGCAGAATTGGCGGCCATCTCATTCGATGGCGATGCCTGTGGATCCTCGGCGACTGTCGCCGCTGGCGGCTCGACGGCACGTTCTGCAGCAACATCCTGATCGGCGTCCCACGGCATATCGGCAGCGGGCAAGGATTCTTCACTGCCATCGGCAGTGACCGCGATGTCTTCCGACAACCCGCGTTCTTCCTGCCACAGGGCAGCGCCGTCGCCATCTCCGGCGAGGTCCTCCGGCCTTGCCGCGGCATTCAATTGCGCGGCGCGCAGCCCCTCATCCTCCAGGCGGATGAGGTTCTGCATGGTGGTCACCTGTTCTTCAAGGCTCGCGAGACGCTGTTTCAGCTCGGCGTTTTCACGCAGGGTTCGCGCCAGCTCTTCCTGGATGCCATCGATCTCGCTGCGCGACGGCGCTGCGCGGCCCGCGGTAGTCGCGACGTCCTGCGAGCGCAGCGTCAGGCGTCCGCCGCCGGTATCGGTCGACTGAGGCTGGCGCACGGGCGGCGCGCCACCGTAGTCCGGCAGGCGCAGCACCGCACCTTCGCGAATTCGCGACATATCGCCATCGATGAAGGCTTCGGGGTTCAAGCGCTGGATATCCGCCATCTTCTGCCGCACCGGCAGGTCCGCAGGTATGTTGTAGGCGATACGCCACAGCGTTTCGCCACTGCCCACCCGGTGCTCACCGCCAGGACCAACACGTGAGCTCGCGCCGCCAACGGCACGCGCGGCCGCCCCCTGTGCCGGGGAGGCTTCCCAATCCTGATGCTGCACCTGTGCGCTGCCGTACACAGGCAGATCGAACAACAGCGTGTATTCCCGCAGCAGGCGGCCCGCCGGCCACTGCACGTCCACCAGGAAGTTGAGATAGGGCTCGCGGATGGGTTTCTGGCTGGAAACGCGCAACAGTGGGCCTCTGGCGTTTTCCAGATCCAGGCTGAATACGATCGACGAAAGGATGAGCTCGCGCTCGACGCCGGCTTTTTCGAACTCCCCCACCGACGCCAGGCCAGCGATGATCTCTGCGGAGGATAGCTCTCCCAGGCTGAGCAGTGGAATATCCGCTCGCAGGGGTTCGTTGAGCGCGGAGTGAAGGCGAATATCCCCAAGCCCCAGGGACGATACGTACCCGGAAAACAAGAGCGCCGCCATGCCGGCGACGAGTGGGCGTTTGCGCAAATCCATTGACTGTTCCTTTTTTTAGAGCCTGTCCTCGATTCCTGCTGGCAACTTTATAAGGCACAACCTCATTTCGCAATAAACAGGGACGGACTTGAAGGGTTATTATAAGGAGTCGAGCGACGACCGGAATAACCGGACAGTCGCCCGATTCGGCCGTCTATCGGATTTGCAGCATCAATCTTCCAGGAGAATGCGCAACATTCTGCGCAGCGGCTCCGCCGCGCCCCACAGCAACTGATCGCCCACCGTAAAGGCGTTGAGATACTCCGGCCCCATGTTCAGCTTGCGCAGGCGACCGATGGGGATATCGAGCCCACCAGTGACCGCCGCAGGAGTCAAGCCCTTCAGGCTCTCTTCCTTGCTGTTGGGCACAACCCGCACCCAGTCGTTGGCTTGGGCGAGGATGCCTTCGATCTCATCCAGCGGCACATCGCGGGTCAGCTTGATGGTGAGTGCCTGACTGTGACAGCGCATGGCGCCGATGCGCACACAGGTACCATCGACAGGCACCGGGTTGCCCTCGCGACCGAGAATCTTGTTGCACTCCGCCTGCGCCTTCCACTCTTCGCGGCTCTGGCCGTTGTCCAGTTCGCTGTCGATCCACGGCAGCAGGTTGCCCGCCAGCGGGAAACCAAAATTGGTCTTGGGCAGCGTATCGCCGCGCATGGCATCGGCCACCTGGCGGTCGATGTCGAGAATGGCGCTGGCGGGATCGGCGAGCAGTGGCTCGACCTGGGCGTGGACGAAACCCATCTGGGAAATCAGTTCGCGCATATTCTGGGCGCCGGCGCCGGACGCCGCCTGATACGTCATGGCGCTCGCCCACTCAACCAGCCCCTCATTGAAGAGCCCGCCGAGGCCCATCAGCATGAGGCTCACGGTGCAGTTGCCGCCGATGAAATTTTTTACGCCGCGCGCGATGCCGTCCTCGATCACACCGCGGTTTACCGGGTCGAGGACGATCAGGGCGTCATCGTCCATACGCAGCGCCGAGGCCGCATCGATCCAGTAGCCGTTCCAGCCTTCGGCGCGCAAGCGCGGAAACACCGCCTTGGTGTAGTCGCCGCCCTGGCAGGTAATGACGATATCCATGGCCTTGAGCGCAGCGACGTCGTTGGCATCCGCCAGCGGTGGCAGATCGCGGCCGATATCCGGCGCCGCCTGCCCCACCTGGGAGGTGGTGAAAAACAGGGGCTCGATATCACGAAAGTCATTCTCCGCCTGCATGCGCTCCATCAGAACGGAGCCCACCATGCCGCGCCAGCCGACAATGCCCACCTTTTTCACTTTAAAAACCTCTCTCAATTAGCTGAAACCAAAGAAACTTATGAGTTACACGTTTCAGGTTTCACGTTACACGCAAGAAAGCACCCACGCGAAACGTGAAACCTGAAACGTGCAACTCAAAAACCGCCCCTCACCTGACCGCATCGAACATCCAGGGCTGACGCTGCCGATGGCCCACCTCGAACGCACGGATCTTGTCCACGGACTGCAGGGTGAGGCCGATTTCGTCCAGGCCTTCCAGCAGACAGTGCTTGCGGAAGCTGTCCAGCTCAAAGGGAATGACCCTGCCGGACGGCGTGGTGATGGCCTGGTTTTCTAGATCCACATCCAGCTCGTAACCTTCTTGAGCCGCCACTTCCGCAAACAGCCCAGACACAAGTTCTTTATCCAGAATGATCGGCAACATACCGTTTTTAAAGCAGTTATTGTAGAAAATATCTGCATAGCTCGGCGCGATGATGACGCGGATTCCGTAATCGTCCAGTGCCCAGGGCGCGTGCTCACGGCTCGAGCCACAGCCGAAGTTCTCGCGCGCCAACAGAATGGATGTACCCTGGTAGCGCGGCTGATTGAGGGGAAAGTCCTTCTTCAGCGGACGTTTCGAACAATCCTTGCCGTACCAGCCCTCGTCCTCGTAGCGCATCTCGTCGAACAGATAGGGACCGAAGCCCGTCCTGTTGATGGCCTTGAGGAATTGCTTTGGGATGATCATGTCGGTATCGACGTTGGCCAGGTCGAGAGGCGCCACGATACCTTTGTGAGTCTTGAATGCTTTCATGTTGTCGTTCCTCAAACCGGGGGCAGTGCGCGCACGTCAGTGATGTAACCGGTCACCGCGGCCGCTACCGCCATCGCCGGGCTGACCAGGTGAGTGCGACCACCGGCGCCCTGACGGCCTTCGAAGTTGCGGTTGGACGTAGAGGCACAGTGCTCGCCGCGACCCAGCACGTCCGAGTTCATCGCCAGGCACATGGAGCAACCGGGTTCGCGCCAGTCCATGCCGGCTTCGATGAAGATCTGGTCGAGGCCTTCGGCTTCGGCCTGCTCCTTGACCAGGTGTGAACCGGGCACCACATAGACCTTCTCGATGCTGTCCGCCTTCTTGCGCCCCTTGGCCACTTCCGCGGCAGCGCGCAGATCCTCGATGCGTGAGTTGGTGCAGGAGCCGATGAACACCTTGTCGATCTTGATGCCGGTCACGGGCATACCGCCTTCCAGGCCCATGTATTCGAGGGCGCGCTGGTAGCCCTTGCGCCGGGTGTCGTCCGCCTGCTCTTCCGGGCGCGGCACGTGGCCGGATACCGGCACCACCATTTCCGGCGAGGTGCCCCAGCTCACATAGGGCTCGATCTCGGCCGCGTTCATCTCGATGACCGCGTCGAAGTGCGCATCCGCATCGCTGTGCAGCGTTTGCCAATAGGCAACCGCCTTGTCCCAGGTCTCGCCGGTAGGGGCAAAAGGACGGCCCTTGATGTAGGCGATGGTTTTTTCGTCCACGCCCACCAGGCCCACCCTGGCACCCGCTTCGATGGCCATGTTGCAGATGGTCATGCGCCCTTCCACCGACAGGTTGCGAAGGGTGCTGCCGCCGAACTCGATGGCATAGCCCGTGCCGCCCGCCGTGCCGATCTTGCCGATGATGGCGAGAATGATGTCCTTGGCGGTGACGCCGGGACCCATTTCACCGTCGACCTTGACCAGCATGTTCTTCATTTTGGAAGCCACCAGACACTGCGTGGCCAGCACGTGTTCCACCTCGGAGGTGCCAATGCCGTGGGCCAGACAACCGAGCGCACCGTGGGTGGCGGTATGGGAGTCACCACAGACTACCGTGGCGCCGGGGAGCGTGAAGCCCTGCTCCGGCCCCATGACGTGGACGATACCCTGGCCGTGGTCGTTGATCTTGAATTCCTTGATACCGAACTCGTCACAGTTGTCATCCAGGGTCTTTACCTGGATGCGCGAGACTTCGTCGACAATGGTAGCGATGCCGCCCTTGCGCTCCTCGTGATCCGTGGGAACGTTGTGGTCCGGCGTGGCGACGTTGGCGTCGGTGCGCCAGGGCTTGCGGCCCGCCATGCGCAAACCATCAAATGCCTGCGGCGACGTCACTTCGTGAATGATGTGACGGTCGATATAAATCAATGAGGTGCCATCCTCCCGGGTTTCCACCAGGTGGGCATCCCACAATTTATCGTAGAGGGTTTTACCTGCCATCGATTGATCCTCTCTATAGGTTGGGAGCAATGATAAGGGCCGGCGATCAATAAAACAAATTCATATTTTTTATGGGTTTGATTCCAATCTGGAATCAAACCTCGAAAGATGCCAGAATTGGCGAAAAAGAAATCAGGGTTCATTGAGGATCGACGAGAAACCATAAGCGCTAAGCAGCAGCCTTGGAGAAACCACTGCTACACCAGAGTCCTGCTTACAGCTTATAGCTGCCTTTCCACACCAGAGACAAACCATGGATACACAACTGCTCGAAGCCTTTGTCGCCGTTGCCGAAGCGGGCTCCTTTTCGGCAGCCGTGGAACGCGTACATATTACCCAGCCGGCCATCAGCAAGCGCATCGCACAGCTGGAAGAACAGCTGGAGTGCCGACTGTTCGACCGTATCTCGCGCACCATCTATCTCACGCCGGCAGGTCGCGAGCTGCTGCCCAGGGCACACCGCATTCTCGGCGAGATCCGTGAAGCGCGCCAGGCGATCCACGACCTGTCCGGTAGTGTCGCCGGCAGCTTGCGCCTCGCCATCAGCCATCACCTGGGACTGCATCGTCTGCCACCCATCCTCAAAGCCTTTGCCAGCACCAACCCCGGTGTCAGCCTCGAAGCGGAGTTCATGGATTCGGAGGTGGCCTACGAAGGCGTCCTCCACGGCCGCTTCGAGATCGCCGTGATTACCCTGGCGCCCGAGCCCCACCCTCGCGTGCTCAGCCAGGCCATCTGGCTCGATCCGTTGGTGCCCATGGTATCTCGCGACCATGAGCTCGCCGACGCCGACAACATCACCCTCGCGGAATTGAGCCGCCACCCCGTGATCCTGCCCGGCCTCGACACCTATACCGGACGCATGGTCAAGAGACGCTTCGACGAGGCCGGCTACAACCTCGATGCCACCATGGCCACCAATTACCTGGAGACGATTCGCATGCTGGTCTCCGTGGGCCTCGGCTGGAGCATCCTGCCCGCGGTCATGGCGGACGACAGCCTGCGCAGCCTGGATTGTCCAGAACTCAGCCTTCGCCGCCACCTGGGGTGCATCTATCACAGCGAAAAAACACTCTCCAACGCCGCGCAGGCATTTCTTGCCCTGCTGATGACGCATGCGGATGAAACGATCCGAAAGCCCCGGCTATAAGCTACGGGCTGTCGTTTAGCTGTAAGCTGTAAGCTGTAAGCTGTAAGTCAAACGCTGGCAGAGCCCAGTTCCTGCAGCGCTCCTGCTTAAAGCTTATGGCTTACAGCTCGCGCTGCGTCCACAAGGTTGAAGCTCCCTGTACCACGATCGCCGCACGCCCTACCTGCAACGTGAAACGTTAAACTCAAACCCTCATCAGTAAAACGTATACCGCGCCTCGAGCATAAAATGACGCGGCGCGCCGTAGGAGTGACTGTAGTTACTGACGCGGTACTCCTCATCCAGCAAATTGTTGACGACCAGGTCGAGTGACAGCTGCTCGCTCAGTTCGTAACCGGCATTCAACCCCAGCACGAAGTAGCTGCCGATATCGTAACGACCGGGGTCGCCGACAATCCAGGCAGGGTTTGCCGAGGTGCCATCCTGCCAACGCAAACTACCACCCACCCTGAGCCGGGGCATGAGTTGGTAGTCGGTGTAAAGCTTAAGCATCTGCTCGGGCTGCGCCGTGTCGAGCACATTGCCGTCGCTGTCTTCGTTCCTGAACTGCGTGTAGCCGGCCTGAATCCGCCACCCTTCTATCAGCTCGCCCGCCACTTCCAGCTCCCAGCCACGGCCCTTGGTGTGGTCTTTCGCGCGAAAAGCCGGATCGCCCTTCGGCGTCAGAATGGGACCGTTTTCGTCCCTCAGCGCCACGGCGATATTGTCGCGCTTCGACTCGAACAGCGCGGCACTCGCATTCAGGCGGCCGTCGAACCACTCCCCTTTGATACCGGCCTCGTATGTGGTGCCCTCCTCCGGTTCGAGCAGATTGCCTTCGATGTCCCGCAATTCCTGCGGTTTGAAAATCTGCGTGTAGCTCGCATAACCTGAAAAATTATCGGTGACCTCCACCACCAGGCCCGCGTAGGGCGTGAATTCATTGCTGTAATCGAGATCGCTGTAGACATAGTAGTCGTGGTCGGGCGTGGCGCGATCAGCGTAGAAGTACTCCCAGTCGGTCAAACGCCCTCCCAATATCACCGACAATCGCTCCGCCGGACGCAATCGCGTGGCGAGATACACACCTTTCTGGCGGGTATCGATATCGAATGGATAATCTCCGGATGAACCGGGCAGCGCACTCCAGTCCGGATCCCCGTAGTGCAGGTGTCCGTCGTTCCAGAACGCCTGCGCGGGAAGCACGTCATAGACGCCGAGCGGAGCCTCCTGATCGTTGCGATACAGGTTGAAACCAGCGACCAGCTCGTGCTCGCGACCGAACATGTGGAATTTACCATTCACCTGGGCATCGATGATGTGGGTGTCGTAGCTGTAGTCGAGGCTCAGCACGCGCGCTGCCGTCAGCGCACCATTGGCGGGAATGGCGTTGACCATGCCGCGGCGCATATCGGAATTGAACTTGCCGTAGCCGTAGCTGAGCCTGGCTCGCCAGGCATCGTTGAACTGGTGATCGAGGGTCATGGAAAAATAGCTTCGATCGCTGTTCAGATACGACCAATGCGGCGCCACATTGGTACTGGTGTCCTTGGCGATCGGTATGACACCACCGGCAAAATACAAAGGCGTGCCGTAGTCTTCCGCCCAGGGCGCGCCTTCGCTGTCGGCGGTACCGTGCTCCAGAGTCAGCGTCAGCAATGTGTGCTGGCCGAGGTCCGCCTCCAGGACGCCATAAAAGATGCTGCGTTCATTGCTGTAGTCGTCGACCCAGGTTTCGCCCTGGTCGTAGGCGGCGACGACACGCCCGCGCAGGCTGCCCGATCCATTCAGGGGGCCGCCCACATCCACCATCGCGCGGTAGTGCTCCCAGCTACCGGCGTTGGCTTCGACAAACGCCCGAAACTCCTGTGTCGGTTTCTTGCGCGTGAGCGCCATGAGTGCGCTGGGATCACCCGCGCCCGTCAGCAATCCGGTGGAGCCGCGCACCACCGTGACGGAGTCGTAGATCGCCGTATCCAGCGAACCGTGCCCGTAGCGCTCCGATTCGGCCAGCGCCTCCCAGGGTACGTTGACGCCATCGATCTGGTAACTGTCCACCTCGTAGCCGCGTGAATACATCAGTGTTCTACCACCAATGGACGTGCCTTTGTTGTTGTAGTACACGCCTGTCACCTGTTCGGCAACGTCTGCCAGGGTGTTGAGATTTTGCTGGTCCAATCGCTCACGGGTCATCACGGTGACCGACTGTGGCGTGTCACGCAGGCTGAGTGGCAGGCCGGTCGCCGTATTGACGGGCCCAGCCGTCGTCAATGAGCCACTTCCTTCCGTTGAAACACCCGCTGTCAAACTATCTGCCGACACCCTTACCGTCGACAGCTTCTTCACGCCGCCCTGGCTTGCCAACTCGATGGTCGCGGAATTCGCACCGGTAAAACGCATCGTCAAGCCGGTGCCAGACAACAGGCGCTGCAACGCTTGACTGACGGTATAGGAGCCTCGCAGGGCGGGCGCGGTGTGCTTGAAGGTCGAGCGCTCGGTGTAGAGCACCTGCAAGCCGGTCACGGCGGACAACTCCGCGATAGCCTGTGGCAACGGCATGGCGGGGATATCGAACTGATATCTCTGCTGCGACCGCGATTCTGTCGCCGCTTGGGAAGCGTTCCCGTCCTGCGCCACAACCGGCGCCGCCGACGCCAGGGCCAAGGCAATGGCCGCCGCCAGAATACCGCGCCCCGCAAAGGGTATGGTTGTTTCAATGCCCGCTTTTACGCTGTCTCTATCTCGTGTCATCGTGCCCCTCCGATAAAAATGATAACGATTTCTTTTCTCATGCAAGAGTAAGACGTGTTAACGAGAAGCGATCCCCCAGTCCGGCGGGAAATTTTTTTGGAAGATCAGGGTCTGTCGACGTCAGAGATCACGCCGCGGACATGTGGTGCGACATCTCTTCGACGGTCAATCGCAAATCGCTCTATTGTTGGCGCAGGAATCTGTAATTTTGCGGGTTTTTTCTTTTCAATAGTCTGCAACGAAACATCAACAGGCCCTAGCGAAGCAGGACGAGATAATCCGTGAGACGGGTCTGCTGGACGGGCAAGGTGCCGACAATCGCTTGCAGCGCGGCATCGGGGTCCAGGGTGGAAAATATACCGCTGACTTCAAGGTCGTTGAGTTCCTGTCGGGCAATCAGGATGCGACCCCGCCTATGACGGTTGAGCGTATCCACCACCTCCGAGAGCGGTGTTTTGTAAAACACGAACTGGCCCCGCAACCAGGCGGTAACGGCTGTGCGATCGAACGCCAGGGGCTCACTGATGTGATTGCCGGTCAACAGCGCCTGTTGACCTGGCATGAGCACGACCGGGGCTTCGCTCGTCATATCTGGCATTCGCAGTTCCACCCGGCCTTCATCCAGGCTGACCAGGGCGCCATCGCCGCTCATGCGCACATTGAAACGGGTGCCGGTTACCCTCACCTCGCCTGCGGTGGTAGTCACGACGAAAGAACGCCTGTCGCCCGCTGCCACGTCGAACCAGGCTTCGCCTTTCAACAACCGCACGCGACGCTCTTCGGCGCCGTAGTTCATCGCCAGCGCGCTATCCGTATTGAGAGTGATGCGGCTGCCGTCATCCGCGATCACGGACTTTCGCTCACCCGCGATAGTGACGTGGTCGCTGCGCCAGCGGGTTGCCCAGTCCTGCTGCCAGCCGACCGTGACGCATAGCGCCAGTACCAGGCAAGCTGCCACGGCCAACCTGTTCACGGACAATCTGGTTTGCACAAGAACAGCGTTGCTTGACGAGGAGTGTGCGACAGTTTGCCGGCCACTCTCTTCAGGTTGCGCGGCCATCGCTTTTTCGACCGGGTTTTCAAGCGCACCCCACAACGCTTCCATTTCGACATACGCCTGCCGATGGCGAGGATCTGCCTTCAGCCATTGGTTGAAATCGGCATGAAGTTTTTGCTCCTCGGCACTATTCGATGCCACGTCCTGCAGCCGTGCCTGCCAGATCGCGGCTTCTTCAAGCATTTTTTTGGATAATTCATCCATCGAACTATTCGCCGGACTGTGCGTTCGAGCAAGTGTGGCATGGGCCATCGCTGCGCCGCTGCTCCCACGCGGAGTGACAGCCGGATGATACCTGGTGTTGTGGAATAAGACGTGCGGCGGAGTCGTTTTCCCCCAGTTCGTGTGCAAAATGCCACATCAGATTTCGCGCCCCGCTTCCTTCAGGCGCGCCCGGCAATGCACCATGGCGCGGGTGATGTGCTTCTCGACGGTTTTGTCCGATATGGAAAGGTGCGCCGCGATCTCCCTCATGGTGAGACCACGACCACGGTAGAGCAGAAAGACTTCGCGGCACTTATCCGGCAACTCACGCACAGCAGTGTCGAGAGCTGCCAACTCCTGCCGTGAAATCACGATTTGCAGGGGATCAGGAGCCTGATCTGGCACCTCCTCCATTCCTGATGAAGCCTCCTCGTCCGACTCGGTGCCAGGACATCGCCCCATCCGCTCCCATGCCTGCCGTCGCCGCACATGATCCACAGCCACATTACTTGCCATGCGGTACAGATAGGCCCGTGGATTATCCGGCAGTGTCGCATTGGTAGTGGTGGCGCGAATCCAGGTTTCCTGAACCACATCCTCGGCCATCGTGGACGAGCCTGTCCGGCGGCGGACAAACTGCCGCAATTCGTCGTAGTATGCCTCCACCGCCTGGGACAGTGATGTGAATCTGCGTTTTGTCATTGTGTCGACTGGCTGGCGAATCTCACCTCTTGCAGGCTTTCAATAGCCTCACGAGGCATTTTCGCAAATGATAATAGGTATCATTCTAAGATGTGAAGGTGTTTTAGAGCAAGCCTGACCGTGCTGGACGCCGCTAGCCGTCTTGATGACATTGCTGCGGGTGGCTGGAACCTGCATCCTCTGGCAGGAAAACTGAAAGGTCAGTATGCCATCAATGTTTCGGGCAACTGGCGCCTGCTCTTCGAGTTTCGAGATGGCAATGTCTATCTGTTGAACTACGACGACTACCACTAACGAGAGAAACACCATGCCTATGTATAACCCTTCTCATCCGGGCCGTATCATTCGGCAGCGCCTGATCGAGAACGAGGATGGACAGAAGATCGGCAGCGTGGCCATGGTGGCCGACCGGCTGGGCTGTCATCGCAACACCCTGAACCGGGTGATCAATGGCAGCGCCTCGGTAACGCCGGAAATGGCGTTGGCGCTGGAACAAGCGGGTGCCGGAAGCGCTGAATGCTGGTTGTCCATGCAGGCCAGTTACGACCTGTTCCAACTTCGCCATGGTCGTGGTGCAGCATGAAAAAGAGAAAAACTATTTTCGAAGGATAAAGGTCGTCCGGCGACTCGGATGGATTCGGAGCCGCCGGCACCGCAAAGTACTACTGGACGATTTTCCGAGCCGTTTCCAGATATTTCTGCCCTTGTGTTTTCACCACCTCGGCATCGAGCTTTTCAGATGCGACGTGCACCTCTTCCAGCGTATCCGCCAGTTCGTCAAGTTCTTCGCTGATCTTTTCCAGCGCGTTTTCCAGGGTGTAGGTCAGCTCGTGAACCTGCGCCATGTCCACGGGTTCCAGATCATCCTTGGCGAGAAGGGCCGCGAGTTTTTCGTTGTATTCCGAAAAGTTCGCAACGGCCGCTTCCAGGGTGTCAGCGGATTTGCCGTGGAAATGATCGGGGCGATCCTCGGCGAGCGCGGTGCAGGACAAACCCAGAACGAGTAAGGCTCCGGCAAGTGGCAGTGTTTTCATGAAAACTCCTTCATAGTTGCAGTAGTCGGCAGATGAGGGCGCAGGTTATACCATAGCTGCCGCGTGAAAAGTCGCGTCTTCGTGCGCGCACACCCTCCGTGCCCAATGTTTTTTCGATGATCGAGCTGATACCCGCTGTCGTGCGTTCATTCCGTTGCCGGCATGGCCACCGCTGCCTCGAAGCGCTCGTTGACGGCATGCCAGTTGACGACATCCCACCAGCGTTCGACATAGTCCGCCCGTTTGTTCTGGTATTGCAGATAATAGGCGTGCTCCCACACATCCAGCGCCAACAGCGGCGTACCCCGTGCCGGCACCACATCCATCAACGGGTTGTCCTGGTTGGCTGTGGTGGTGATCAACAGCGAGCCGTCTTCCGTGAGGATGAGCCACGCCCAGCCGGCACCGAACACTTTCGATGCGGCGTCGCTGAATGCCTTGCGGAAATCATCGACAGAA
>CAYXXZ010000042.1:0-25696 GCA_964469165.1 uncultured Porticoccaceae bacterium | reverse complement strand
TGTCAGTTGTCAGTTGTCAGTTGTCAGTTGTCAGTGAGTGTGACTCCCCCCTGATGACTGTCAACTGTGAACTGTGAACTGTGAACTCTCTCTCAATCCTCCAGCAATTTGCCGCGCATTTTCTTCCCTTTCCACAAGTGTTCGTCGGGAAGATAAAAGACACCATCAAAATGAGCGACGACGCCCCTGGTGCTGTAAATGGTGCCGCCGCAGAAGGCGAGACGGCGCTTCAATGTCGCCTTTTCCACGTCAGCCTGCAACCAGTCACCCGCGCGGGCGGAAGACACGAAATTCATGGTGAGATTGACGGTGGGCGTACCTTCTTCCATGCCCCGCAGCAAGCTGATGCCGGAAACCGCGGTGATATCCGCCAGCGTCATTAGTACCGCGCCGTGGCACATATCCATGCGATTGCAGTGGTGCTTCTGCACCACCAGGCCGAAACTGAGCTCGGTGCCGCGAATGCGTCGGTAGAAAGGCTGTATGGCATCGATAAAGCCAAGTCCGCTGCCGACCGCTTCGAAATCGGCTGGCGGAGAAGTGATTGCGTTGTCGTTCATGGTGGCTACGTCATCCTGTTGCACTGCTTTCTCTCGATGAGGGATTATAACGTTGCAATGGCACATGGCAGCGCCGCCATCCGATACCCCGCCATTTGCTATAGTTAGCGGTAACCCCTGCCACAGGAGATAGCGATGGAAAACAAATCCGATCTCACTTTCGAAGCCTGGCTGGCTGAATTGAGACAACTCGCCGCGGAGCGGGACCTCACCTGGATCGTTTCCGCCACGCCAGAAAATCACCGCAAGGGCTTCGATAAGGGCCTCACACCGGAAGACGAGCTCGACGCGCTCACCGACCTGGCCGAATGGCGAGGCTGCGGCTGCGGCGGTAGTTAGGGCCGTTGCAGGAACCTGCCCGCAGGCGACCCCCTCCGAAATTTGTCGCTTGCAGGCAAGCTCCTGCAGTCACGCTCGAAAGATCAGGGCGCCAGCCAGATCAGCGATGCCATTCTGCCGGTCTCGCCATCGCGGCGGTAGGAGTAGAAACGTTCGGTATCGCGGAACGTGCAGAATCCTCCTCCGTAGGTTTTCGGCACGCCAATCGCCGCAAGCTCCGCCGCCGCCAGCGCGTAGAGATCTGCCCGATATTTACCCGGCGCATCCGAAGGCGCAAAACAGGTTGCAATGGCCGTGCGCTGAGTGGGGTTCAGCGCGGCGTCCTGAAAAGCTTCTCTCACTTCGCTCCCCACTTCGAAGGCATCCGGCCCGATGGCTGGTCCCAGCCAGGCCAGCACATCGGCGGGGTCGCAGGCCATGGCGGCCACCGTGTTGCGCAGAATACCAGCCGCCAGACCGCGCCAACCGGCATGCGCGGCGGCTGCTACGGTGCCGCGTCGGTCACAGAGCAGCACCGGCAGGCAGTCCGCCGTCATGATGGCGCACGCCACGCCGTCACTGCGGGTGCAAACTCCATCCGCAGTCATGCCAACAGGATTGATTTCATGGGGCAACGGGTCGAAGCTGAGGACATCCGTGCCGTGCACCTGATTCACCCACAGCGGTGCTCGCTCAAGCCCGAGCTCGCCCCGCAACAGTTCCCGGTTTGCGGCGACAGCCTGTGGATCGTCCCCGACGTGGTCACCCAGATTGAGAGTGGCCCAGGGGCCGCTGCTGATGCCGCCCGCACGAGTGGTCACGGCGCTGCGAACATTGGCGGGCGCGGGCCACCGGGGTCGAATCAGGGGTATGCCGCTCATCCGTTCTCCAATGCCTCCAGCAACTGGCGGAAATCCTCCGGCAGCTGCGAGTTCCAGCCCAGGGTTTCGCCGGTGCGCGGGTGTTCGAGCCGCAATGCCACCGCATGCAGCGCCTGGCGATCGAAATGGCGCAATGCTTCCGCCAGCTCCGGACTGGCGCCCGCCGGCAACCTGAAGCGCCCACCGTAGACCGGGTCGCCCACCAGCGGGAAGCCGATGTGCGCCATATGCACGCGAATCTGGTGAGTTCTGCCGGTTTCCAGCTTGACTCTCACATGGCTGTGCGCGCCAAACCGCTGTATCACGCGGAAATGGCTGAGCGCTGGCCGCCCGCCCGCCACCACCGCCATGCGGGTGCGCTGGCGGGGATGGCGACCGATGGGTTCATCGATGACGCCGCCGGCAACGGGCACGCCCTGTACCACGGCCTCGTATTCTCTGGTCACCGTGCGCGCCTGGAGCTGCGCGACCAGCGCAGTCTGCGCCTGCAGGGTACGGGCAACCACCATCAGCCCCGACGTATCCTTGTCGAGGCGGTGGACGATCCCCGCCCGTGCCAGATTCTCCTGGCCCGGATAGCGGTGCAACAGCGCATTGAGCACCGTGCCCTGCGGATTGCCCGCGCCGGGGTGCACCACCAGGCCCGCGGCCTTGTCGATGACCAGGATATCGTCGTCTTCATACAGGATGTTCAGGGGAATGGCCTCGGACAGCCACTCGCCCTGGGGCACCAATGTTGCCGCCACCCGCAAGCGCTCACCACCGAACACACGCTCCTTCGGCTTGCAGGGTTTGCCGTTCAGGGTGAGTTCGCCGGACTTGATCCAATGCTGAATCTGGGCGCGCGAATATTCGCCAAACAGCGCGGTGGCGGCCTGATCGACGCGTTGACCAGCATATTCGCCACTGATCAGAGCTTGGAGATCGATGCGGTTGTCGGACATGGACTTTCGTATTTTGCGGCCTGCGGCAGCTGTGGTTAAATAGCGTTCTCCCGCGCTATTGTACCCGGCGGAACGGACACTTATAGAGACATTATGAATCCGATGCGATTGATCACCCTGGTCCTGCTGGCCACCATGACGCTCAGCGGTTGCTCGTGGATGCCCTTCTTCGGCAAAGACAAGGAAGAAGTGTCAGAAACCGAAGGCTACACCGAGCAGGACTTCTACGACGTCATCCAGCGCAACCTCAACAGCCAGCGCTGGAAGGACGCGATCATCAACCTGCAGGCCCTCGAAGCCCAGTTCCCGTTCGGCACCTACGCCGAGCAGGCCCAGCTGGAACTGATCTACGCCTACCATCGCTCCACCGACTACGACGCGGCCATCGCCGCCGCCGACCGTTTCATCCGCCTCCACCCGCGCCATCCCAACGTCGACTATGCCTATTACATCAAGGGCCTGTCGTCGCTGAGCAAGAACAAGAGCATCCTCGGCAGTTTCATGCCCACCGATATCACGAGCCGCGACCCCGGCGCCGCGCGGGAAGCCTTCGCCATCTTCAGCGAGCTGCTCACCCTGTACCCCAACAGCGCCTACGCATCGGATGCGCGCCAGCGCATGATCTATCTGAGAAACCTGCTGGCACGCGCCGAGATCCACGCCGCCAACTACTACTTCGAGCGCGGTGCCTATGTGGCCGCCGCCAACCGCGGTCGCTACGTGGTGGAAAATTTCCAGCAGACGCCTGCCGTGCCCGACGCACTGGCGGTGATGGCGGAAGCCTACCACCTGATCGGCAAGGAGGATCTGTCGCAGGACGCCATCAAGGTACTGGTGGCCAACTACCCGGATTACCCCTCTCTCGCCAGCGACGGCACGTTCAAGTTCCAGGGCCTGTCACCCTCCGATGACAAATCCTGGGTGCGCCGCCTGACACTGGGCCTGTACGACAGCAAGCAGCCGCCCCACTTCGACACACGCGAGAAATACTCGCCCGACAAGCCGTCCGCAAGAGCGGAAAGCAGCGAGCGCAAAGAGGCCAAGCCAAAAAGATCCTTCCTGAACAGGATCACCTTCGGGCTGATTGGAAAATCCGAGGCGTAACGCTCCAGTCACAAAGCATGAGCGCTATCAAGCACTCTCTAAATGCGAGCCTGTCGGCTGCAGTCTGGATATAGATCTGCGCGCCATCGTCAAAGGCGCGCAGTGGCTTCCGGGATGGATTACTAACACTGATTGCATAGCGGAAGCTCAGGCTCTCCAGCGCCAGCCAGGCCACTGCCAGGAAACAGCGTAAATGGCGCAGCTCCATTCACAGCACCTCCTCCTGATCCCGCACCACGCACGGTCATCGCAATATCCCACTGACTCAGTACGCAGGCGCAGCGGCAAACCGCTGCCTGTCGAGGCCGTCGATATCCTGCCAATCCACCTCAAACACATGGCCGGGGCCGGCATCCATCAGCAGATAAAACGGTTCATCGGGCAGCTCGAAGCGGAACACGCCCTTCATATCCGAGCGGCCCGACAACATGAGGGTGTTGTCGTAGGAGTACAGCCCCATCAGGATATCCGCGGCAATGGAATCGTCGTCGTAGCGGGTCTGGCATTCGACCCAGTTATCGGCCTGCACGGCGCAGCGCGACACCGGTACATGCGCCCAGGCAACCGCACCTGCCAACAAGACACTAAAACCTGCGATTAATTTTTTCATGATTGATCTCGTATAAATTCGGCCATGGCCGGTGAAACCTGCTCGATCTCCAGCCGCTGCTGGAATACCTCGCCCTGTTTACTGACCACCGTCAGCCACAAGCCGTCCTCAAGGGTGGCTTTGGGTGGAATGGCCAGTTCGACATAGCGTTCACGATTGCCGGAAAAACTCATACCCGCAGAACGCAACGTGCGTGGCTCGCGGACTTTCAGATAGGCGATGCGGATTTCCGCATTGCAGCTGTCGCAGAAGCGGATCAGGAATTCCTTGACTCCCAGTTGCAGGGCTTCCACCTCGGGCGCAGCGGTGCTGATCTCGGCCAGGGTGTAGTCCCAGGGGCCGATGTGACTGTGGTAAGCATTTGCGCGCAGCAGCGGTTTTTCCGGCGCGTGCCAAAGCTGCCAGAAAAAACCGGCCAGAGGAATCAGCGATACAGCGAGCGCCAGAACAACGCGGCGCAGGGGCGAGCCCATCCGCAGGGTGCCGGTAGGTTGGGTGGAGCAACGCGATACCCAACGATGGGAAGCCTGTCCTGGCAGCCCCTCTGTTGGGTTTCGTTCCTCAACCCAACCTACGACTGCTTTGGCCTTGCGGCTTGAGAGACGTTTTTTGGCCTTGGCTTGCCACGGCCAATAAGGTAGACAGAACACCAGCGCCACGCCCACCACCGACAGCCAACCCAGCCAGACTACCAGCCCGACATCGAAGGCCCAGTACTGGATAGCGATCAGCACCGCCAGCAGCAGAGCAAGCCAACCTGCACCGCGTAGAACGTGTTTCCGCCGACCGTCCAGCGTGGTTTGCGTGACAAAACTGTAGTGTTTGGGCATGGCCAACATCAGACAGACAAAACCCGCCAGACTGAATACCGCTATGTAGATCTGCGTCATATTCCAGCCTCCGGTAACAGCAGCCAGGCCAACAGACCGAACAACGCACTGCTGATAATGATGGTCAGCCACACGGTGCGCAGGCTTTTGGCGCTGAACACCCACAGGATCAGCACCGCATACATGGCAAAACTCACCATGATCGACGACAGCACCGCCTGGGCCTGCGGGATGGGCCAGATCAACGCCAGCACAATACTGATCAGCGAGGTCAGCCCGTAACAGGCCAGCGCCGCCAGTACCCGCGAGGCGACGTGCAGGCGGTAGGTCAGGGTTAGGGCGTTATTTGCTTTGGCCATTAGGCTGCCTCCTGTGCTTGCAGTGCAGACGCAGCGCCAGTAACAGCCGCAGCAGGCCAATGTTTTCTGACCTTGAGCGCAATCACCACGAAAGCTGCCGCCAGCCCAAACATGACCAGATCAAATCCGGCCAATACCCAATCCCCCGCAGGCAAAGTCACGCCCAGGTGTTTATCGGTGGTCAGCCCGTTGATCACCGGCACCAGTCCATAGGCCAGCGCGGCAAACCACGACAGCTCCACCCAGGTTTTGCGGGTGTCGTTACGGAACCAGGCGTACAACAGCGCTTGCCCCCACACCAAAAACAGTGCGTTGGCCTCCCAGGCAGCGCGGTCGGCGATCTCCACCGGCAGCAAACGGTTGGCCCAGAAATAGAACGCCATCCCCGCTGGCATACCGATCAGGGTGCTGACATTCAGGGCATCCACCAGCCGCAGGCCGAAACCGGGTTTGTCGGCCTTCCTGCGGCGCTTGGAAGCCCACAGCACCAGCCCGGTGCCGATCATGGCGCAGCCCAGCAGGCCGGAGACAAAATACAGCCAGCGCAGGCCGATACCGGCAAACAGCCCCTCGTGCAGATCAAAGAAAATGCCCTGGGTTTTCAGTGTGGCCGAGCGTTCATCATCTGGCTCGTTGTCCAGCAGCTCCCCGGTGTGGGCATGGAAGGTCAGCTTTTGCGCCGCTGCCCTGTCAAGCTTAGTCGGGCGCAGATGGTGTATCTCGACCCTGGGTTCCTCACCTTCATCCTGTTGGATCAGCAGGGACACCACATTCTCCGCACCCCAGCGGCTTTCCGCCTCGGCCAGCATGGCTGCCACGGACGCCTGCGGGCGCACCACCGGCAGGTGCTGGTGCTCCTCCCGTTCAAACAACTCATCGAAATAGCGGGTGGTGGCCAGCGGGTCAGTACCGTAGATGGCATCCTTCACCGCCGGCATATAGGCGTTGGTGAAAAACAGCAAACCGCTGTAGGTGATCATCAGAAAAAAGGGCAGCGCCATCACGCTGACGATGTTGTGGGCATCGAGCCACGAACGCTGGGTCTTGTTGGGGCGGAAGGTGAAAAAATCCTTGAAGATTTTCTTATGGGTGATCACGCCAGTGATGATCGCTACCAGCATCAGCATGGTGCAAATGCCCACCAGGCGAATGGCCCGTTGAACATCCATGTAATGCAACACGTAGTGCATCCGGTACAGCAGCCCGCCACCGCCGGTATCACGCACCTCCACCGGCTGTACTACCGCGCCGCTCAGCGGGTCGAGGGTTTCGGTGCCGCGAATGCCTCTTTCGTGGCCCTTTTCAGGCATACCCGTCCAGCTGATGGAAAAATCCCGCAGCTCGCCCCGGTAGGGCTGTGGTTGGTGCGCAAAGGTAATGCTCCAATGCTCGGCATTCTGCGCCACGGTGTCCAGGCGGTTCATCGCCAGCTCAGCCATCTGCGCCTTGTCACCGGGCACCAGCGCTTGCTGAAGGGGCCGCTCCGGCTGC
The DNA here is from genome assembly GCA_964469165.1 of uncultured Porticoccaceae bacterium. Taxonomy (GTDB): domain Bacteria; phylum Pseudomonadota; class Gammaproteobacteria; order Pseudomonadales; family Porticoccaceae; genus CAYXXZ01. The sequence continues at coordinate 18,599 of CAYXXZ010000042.1, read as the reverse complement.
ATCCAGCGGGTGATTTCAAACTGAAAATAACCCGCTGTGCCGGTGACAAAAATAAAGAACAATACCCAGGCGGCAATCAGGCCGACCCAGGTATGCAGCCAGGCCATGCTCTGGCGGAAACCTTCTTTCATGATCTATTGACTCCGAATCGACTCGACTCAGACATACAAATATTGACAATGTTTGTATACCGGCCTAGTCTTTTTGCGAATATGTTCATATCGAGAGGTCACCATGCATGTATCCCTGACCCCGGAGCTGGAATCTCGCATCAAGGCCAAAGTGGAATCCGGCTTGTACAACAACGCCAGCGAAGTCATTCGTGAAGCCCTGCGTTTCATGGACACGCACGAAGACTGGATTAACGAACTCAAGCTGGCGCGTCTGCGCGAGCAACTGAAAGCGGGAACAGACCAGCTGGATCGCGGCGAAGGCATCGCCATCGAATCAACAGCAGCGCTCGATGCCCTGTTTGACGATATCAAGCGCTGATCTTCATGACCGCCCGAAAGCTCATCATTGCGCCTGCCGCCAAGAATGATCTCAAGGACATCTACCAGTACGGTCTGCGCCAGTGGGGGCAAACCCGTTCCGACAGCTATCTGGCCACAATCAAGGATCAATTTCTGCTGCTGATCCAGCAGCCCCTGATGGGCATGGAGCGCCCAGAGCTTTTGCCCGGCAGCCGGAGCCTCGCCCTGCAAAGCCACACCCTGTTTTACCGCGTTACCGCTGACGCAATTGAAATCATCCGTATCCTGCATGGTCGGCAAGACCCACAACGGCATTTGAAATGATGTCCTGAAGATATTGTCGATGGTCACCGGGCGAGCCTCATTTTTTCCACTCCCCAATATTTTCTCCACTCCCCAATATTGGATTTGGCGCATTGCGGTGGTTGTGCAGGCTGGTTGAGCGCAGGGATACTCAACCATGCGGATACCTCACTACATCCATGCCGGGATTAATGCTTCATTCCAATTGACGGTTTGAACCACTCGGTTAGCCGCCCATAATGGGCGGCTTTTTTTCATAGGAGCTTATTTGAAGATTAATAAGTATATTGAAGTGAAACCATAAAGTTTCGCGGTGGGCCGTAAAGTCCATTCGCATATATTCCTCGATCGAAAGATGCAAAATACTCTTTGTCGAACAGGTTGTTGATGTTTGCCGAAGCGGATAGATTATTGTTTATATCGTAACGTGCCATAAGGCTCGCCAAGGCATAACTTCCCATTTCAAGATCTTGGGCTTTACGCTTGGACATCCAATCGAATCCCCCTCCTACAGTTAATTTGTTAAGCGCTCCTGGTAAACGATAAGTAGAGAACACTTTTAAAATATGCTGAGGGTCGTAAGTCATCAGGCGATCGTCATTTTGATCACGGATGTCGTTATAGCTATATCCAGCCCCAAGTTGCCAGCCTTCTGCCAGCTCTCCATTTATTTCAAGTTCTACACCCTGGGTTTCGGTACCGTCTGCCGTGTCATAAACAGTTCTTCCGTCGGCGGTATACCATATGGCTCTTTTGTCGAGGTCGGTCTTGTATAACGAAAGGCTAGTGTTCAGTCGCCCCTCGTAGAAACTGGCTTTCACACCGACTTCATAGCTAAGGCCCTCTTCTGGAGCAAGTGGTAAATCATTGATGTCTCTGTATCTATTGGGGTGGGGGTTGAAAATCTCGGTGTAGCTGGCATAGAGCGACCAAGTATCGTTCAGGGCATGCACGATACCCGCATAGGGGACAAATAACCCCGTTTCTTTCAACTCTGACTTGGTCCTGATGCCTGTAGCATATGTGGTGGATTCAGTATTTTGCTTCCAGTCAGTCACACGGCCACCGAGTAGAAGACTGGTGGCATCGCTGAGATGAAAGCGCAGGCTCATATAGGCGCTATATTGTGTTTCATCCGTATCAGTTGTACCTATCTCGAATATCTGGTCTGGCTTGGGTAGTGTATTGGTAAAATCGAAGTAGTCAGGGATATAGTAAGTGGAAGCGCCTGACCAGCTCCGACTGTAGCTGGGTGCTTCTCTTCGAAGATCCGACAAAGTAACGCCGCCGATAATCTCATGCTCTCGACCAAACAGCGAAAACGGACCAGTCACGTATGCGTCGAATGCGGTCTGTTTGTCGGTTGGCTTATAGCGCCATGGAAGACTGAAAAGAGCACCTTCGTCTGGCCCATCAAGCCTAAGATTGCCAGCGTATAGGGAGGTTGATTCGTATTTGGTGTGACTGATTTCAGCCTTGCCGCTCCAGCCGGCGTCAAACTGACGCTCGAGTGAGGCGAAGACATTATTTATTTCACTGTCATAATAATACCAGGAAGGATTGTCATTGTCTGAAGGCTTGAATCTGAATCGTTGCCCATTAGCATAATACAGAGGTGTTCTGGAAGTCGGGGCTTCCGTATCACGAGTGGTATGGTTGAGACCCAACGTCAGCAAGGTGTTATCGCTAAGGTCTATCTCGCCGATTCCGTACAGAGTGTAATAGTCCTGCTGGTAATTATCGGTCCAGTTTCCCTGGTTCTTATAGTCGGCAACCACACGACCACGAACACTACCGCTTTCGGTCAGGGAACCGGAAACATCCAGGCCGCTGCCGTAGCGATCCCAGTTACCAGCTTCCGCGCTGATTTTGATCAGGGGTTCGTCGGTGGGGCGTTTGCGAACCATATTGACGGTGGCTGCTGGAGTGCCCAGGCTGTTCATCAAGCCGGTGGCACCGCGGACAATCTCGACACGGTCGTAGATTGCGCTGCTCTGCATATAGTTCTGCAAGTGAACAGAGGCCGGTACGCCATCGATTTGAAAGCTGTTGAGGGTAGTGCCACGAGCCACCATTGAGGGAGTTGCAGAGCCATAACCGCTGGTATGGCGGATGCTGATTCCTGGAACTGCCTGTAAAACATCCTCCAGGCTTTGCATTCGCTGATCATCCATGCGCTGTCGGGTCATTACGGTGACTGATTGTGGGGTTTCCTGGATCGAGAGATTGAGTCGTGTAGCACTACTGGTTGAGTAGGTGGTATAGGAACCGGTGCCTTCAGTGGTCGAGCCAATGGCCTTGCCGGAAATCATGACAGTCCCCAACATGACCGCCCCACCCTCACTCTTTACCTGACGCAGCGAATAGCCGCTACCCGTGCTCACCAGCTCGTAACCACTACCGGCCAGCAGGTGCGAAAAACCCTCGCGCACACTGTAGCGCCCTTGCAGGCCATCGCTGTTCAGGCCGGCCAGCATCTGCGGGTCGAACGACAGCATCACGCCCGAGGCGGCGGCAAACTGCGCCAGTACATCGCTCAGCCGACCACCAGCAATCTGATACTCCCGCGCCGATACCTCGGCCTGGCTATTGCTGCTGGTGTCCGCAGCCAGCGCCGCGCCGGGCAGCAATGCCGTTACACCACCCAACCCGAGCGCGCAGCCAATAGCGACACTCAGCAGCCTGCTCTTGAAAGCGGGTGTACTGCCGGGCTGAACAGCAGAGTGGACAAGACAACGGGGGTGAACCTGCGGACGGTGTGGGGGTTGATGCAGTGCCATAAAGAGTGAGCCTTTCTTCGTTCGTACTATCGGTGGGTTTTGGCGCAGTTTTTTGCGCGTTCACCCCATACACCGAACGAGATCGAAAAAGGTATCACTAAAAATTGTATTTTCTTCAAATTTTTCAGAAAGTGTTTTTCCTGCCGAGAAATCCGGCGCCTTGCCCACTTCCGCTTCCGAAAAAATGACCCATAAACCGGTCGTACGGCATAGGTATGATCTGTTTATGGATCATCGTCCTTGATTGCTGCTTCCAGGTCGGAACATGCTTTCAGTAATTCGTCGAATGGCAAGGCATCGCCCACCATGACTTCGTCGGCCAGCATGGCCGCGTAATCCTTGGCGAGTGCGGCCCTGGCTTCGTTCTCAGGGACGATTTTCAGGTGTCCAGAGGTTGCCGCTACATAATCAATGATCTGCCCATTGGCATCTTTCTCAATGAAGAAATGTGATTTATGGCGAGCGACGGCTGCTGCCACTGATCGGTCTTCCATCACAGTGCCGAAATGGTGGCTTCGCGCAATCGCGGCCAGATCGTGCCAGTGTCGCGCGTAGCGTTCGCCCCGGATGCGGCCCTGTGCGCAGAACACATGCGCGGCCGTGGCCTTCTCCCAAAAGGTGCGCGCGACGCTCATGACCAGCGGCGAGGCGGTGGGGAAAGATACCTCAGGCAGGTGTTCTGCAATGTCGCAGGTCACCTGAAATACCTCGTGTGGTTCTCCTGTGGCACGGCCACCGAACTCCAGTGCCACGACAGGTGCTACATATCCCGTGCCTTGCGCCAGGGCCGGGTAATGCAAGAACAGCTTGTCATTGTCCTGGCCACCGAGTTCGAGCCGGGCGTCCAGGCGGTCGCGTGTCAGAGCCGCTTGAATCACCGGTTGCACATGCTGCGTGATCCAATCGGGCAGTCGGTGCCGCACGGCCTTCGTCCATTTGCCAGCCTGGCTGCGGCTCGCCGGCAAATCGCCTCCTTCGCCGATCAGGTCCGGGATCAGCTTGCGGATGTCGTAGGTCAGGTCGATGTCTTCGGAGAAGCGGTCGATGATCTTGTAGACCTTCGAGAGTGATGTGCCACCCTTGAAGGTCAGATCAGCCGACAGCGGCGACTCGAACAGAGTGCGTAACACCCACACCACCCAGATGTCCTTTTCGAGCAGGTGGGCGGGGCGGCCGGTTTCGGCGCGTGCGTATTCCAGCGCCTCGCGTTGATCTTTCTTGTTGAGGTCGAAGAAGTCTTCAGCCACGCGCGGCTTCCTTGCCGATGGCTTGGGCCATCCAGTCAGGCAGCGTGGCTCGCGCCGAAGTCAGTGCTTGCCATTCTGAGAGAGGAAGGGTGCGATGGAGCGCTGCCAGCGACTCGTCGGCGTGCTCCGGCCCGATCCAGGCCAGTGCGCGCACGGCCGCGCCAGCTGGCCGTGCGCCCAGGATCAACATCCAGCGCGGTGCGTGTTTCACCAGCACTTCCGATCGACCGAGCTTGAGCTTTCGGGTGCGCCCGGACGTCAGGTAGACCTCGCGAATGGGAACCTGCTGTGTCAGGCCCAAGGCGTTGGCGGCACTGGCTCCGTGAGGCACGACGATTTCGCCGCTCTGCTCGGCCAGTGCCCTGACGACTTTCTCGGGGGTGGGAGAGCGCGAACCGAATCGGCTGGTTACCGGGGCAGCGTAGGTGCCGCGCGCCACCCGCAAAAGCTTGCCAGCCCTGACCAGCCGCGAGAATGCTTGATCTACCGCTGACCTGCTGCCCAGATGCAGGAACTCCTTGGGCGACAGAACGCCTCCCTCGGGGAGGGAGCGCGCTTGTTGAAGAATGGTCTCGGGCAGCGTAGTCATCGGGCACCTCTACTAATGTCAGAATGGTACACCAGTTTCTGACATCATGAAAGCAGCAAGCCTCTGTCAGCTTGTGTCCAGGCAATGGAGTCAAGGCAGGTGTTTTCCAGGTTGTGAAGAATGCTGGAGCGCAGCAACGGAAGTGCAAGCAAGCATCAGCGAGGCATGCCGACACACTCTGGGCCATGCTAGATTGAAAGCCAGCAACGAAACCTCACCGCGCCTGTACGGTGACCCACCAGGGTGCGGCGCGACCGACACGCACCGGCAGGGTGTTTTCCAGCAAGGCGAGACTGGCCGAGATGTCGGTCAGCGAGAAGGAACCGGAGACGGTCAGGTCGGCAATGGCCGGATCGCAGCTAGTTCAGATTTTGCAGAAACAGATCTCTATCCTTGATCTTTTCGGCTCTGCATCCTGTCTGCCACTCGCGCCATCAAGTCCATGCGTTCATGGAAGATTGCCACGATAAGCGCTGGCATCTTCTCGCGCGGCAGGCAAAACAAGTAATGGTGTTCACAATGTGCCATGTACAGTGCCGGGTATAGGTCGCTCATGTCCTGATACACACCTTCGCGGGCCGCCAGGCGGACCAGGCCCCGCTCCAGCGCGGTGATATAGCGGCGTACCTGCGCACTCCCCCACTGTTTGCGCGTGTAGCGGATGATATCGCGCAGATCGGCTTCTGCAGCCTCGGTCAGGAGGTATCCGGGCTCGCTCAATCGCGGTCTCTTTCGGCCAGTTCTTCATCAAGGATTTCGCCAACGCTTTTGGCGGACACTTTGCCTGCCAGCCCTTCATCAATGCGCTTGGCCAGGAGTGTTTTCAGGTCCTGCCAGGCTTGATCGTCAGCAGGAAACAGCCGCTCAAGCGTGTACTGCTTGATCGTCTTGCCTTCCAAAGCCGCCATGGCTTTCAGGCTCTGGTGTTGTTCGGCGCTCAGGTCGATGGTCAGGCGGCTCATGCTGTTAACTCCGTAAAAATCATCAAACCCACATTACCACATTTCCGGGTTAGCAACGAAACCTCACCGCGCCTGTACGGTGACCCACCAGGGTGCGGCGCGACCGACACGCACCGGCAGGGTGTTTTCCAGCAGGGCGAGACTGGCCGGGATATCAGTCAGCGAGAAGGAACCGGAGACGGTCAGGTCGGCAATGGCCGGATCGCAGCGCAGGATGCCGCGCTGGTAGCGGCCCAGCTCGGCCACCAGGTCGGCCAGGCGCATGTCGCGGGCCAACAGCATGCCGCGCTCCCACAACGCCGCGCTGGTATCTGCCAGTTCCGCCGCTTGCAGGGTGCTGGTGGTGAAAGTCCTCTGTTCGCCGGCGCCCACGATGGCCCCCTGGGTGCCCATCTGGCGGGCATGGGCCGGGCGAACTTCGACGGCGCCCTCGAATACCGCCACTCGTGTGCTGTCGGCCAGCGCGCGTACATTGAAACGTGTACCCAATGGCCGCAGGCTGCCCTGGGCGGTGCGCACGATGAAGGGGCGCGCTGCGGAGGACGGGGCTGGCGCGGTGGTCACGAGAATTTCACCGGCGATCAGCGTGACGCGGCGCTCGCCGGCGGTGAAGGCGACATCCACCGCCGTGGCGGTGTTGAGCGCCAGCCGAGTGCCATCGGCCAGGGTCACGGTTTTCTGCTCGCCGGTGGCGGTACGAAGGTCCGAGGTCCATTCCTGCCAGGGCGTATACCGCCAGGCCAGCCAGGCGCCGGGCGCGGCCAGCAGGAGCGCCAACAGTTCGCGGCGGCGAGGATGGGACAGGCGTGACAGGGTGTCGCGGCCAAGCCTGGGCGGCAACTGCTGGAAGGTGGCCAGCACCCCTTCGGCGCGTTGCCAGGCGGCCGCATGGGCCGGACTGCGCGCGCACCATTGGGCCAGTCTGGCCCGGTCGTGATCGCTGGCTTCGCCGGACTGGAGCAGCACCAGCCAATCGGCGGCTTCATCCAGGATGACCTGTTCGATGTCGGGTGCGGGGCGCTGGATCGCTGCCGTCATGTACTGCCCCGGCTCAGTCCAGCGCCAGGCAGGCGCTGAATGCGCTGCGCATGTGCCGCTTGACGGTGATCAGCGAGGTGCCAAGGCGGTCGGCAATCTGTTGGTAGGTCAGGCCGTCGAGCTGGGAAAGCAGGAAGATATCGCGGGTTCGCGCCGGCAGGCTGCGCAGCATGGCTTCGACGCGATACAGGGCTTCCAGCACCAGCAGGCGCACTTCCGGGGACGGTGCTTCCGGTTCCGGCAGACAGGCCAGCGCATCGAGATAGGCGCGCTCCACCTCCTGCCGCCGCCAGTGGTCGATGACCAGGCCCTTGGCGATGTGCGTCAGCAGCGCGCGGGGCTCGTCGCCCCATTCGCCCGGCTGCCGCCGCGAAGTCATGACGCGCAGAAAGGCGTCGTGCGCGAGGTCGGCCGCGTCGCAGGCATTGCCGAGCTTGCGGCGCAGCCAGCCCTGCAGCCAACCGTGATGATCGCTGTAGAGGTATTCGATGGTGGCTGACGCAGACTCCGAGATGCTCACGCTCTCGTTAACTCCTTGCCCCTCCGCTCAGTGGGCATGTACGACTCTTTTTGCTCAAGCAGGAATGCAAACCATTCTCACTCTCATATCGGCTGCGATTATGGGGCGCAGTAATATATTTGGCAACTCTATTTGCCGGCGACAAGACCGCCGTCCTGCCATATTCGCAAATTAGCGTTATAGTGCATTCGTATTTTGGTATTTTTAGGAGGCAGCTATGCCTACGCTCGCCCCCCCCCTCCCATGGTGAAGCTCGTTGGTGCCAACGGGCAGATTTCCCTGGGCAAACAGTTCGCCGGGCGCCAGGTGCTGGTGGAAGAACAGGAGCCCGGCGTATGGCTGGTGCGCACCGCCACCGTGGTGCCGGACAACGAACGCTGGCTGCATAGCGAGGCAGCCGCCGCCGACCTGCGTGAAGCGCTGGAGTGGGCGCAGTCCCATCCCGCCAGCGACGACGCCACCTGCGGGCGCAAGTGAGCGCGTTGCGTGATTCGCGGCGCAACCGCGAGACGCCAACTCAGATCGGTCATCCAAGCCCCATTCCCCGCTATCGGCCGAAGCTGCGGAGCCACGAGGAAGCCGGGTCAAGTTTCGGCAAGCACCGGCATAGGCCGACCTTACATAATTTATTGATAAACCTGCCACACCGAGCTGTGGTGCAGCCCAGCAAAGCTCGGTGGCGGAATCATGCTGGAACAAAAAAGCCCCGTAACAGGGGCTTTTTCGTATGCGATCGCCAGGGCCCGGCGAGGGCAACGGCACGATGTACCATCAGCCGCGAGCTTCCTCGATCAATTCGATCTTGTAGCCGTCCGGATCCTCGATGAAAGCGATCACCGTGGTACCGTGTTTCATGGGGCCCGGTTCCCGCACCACCTTGCCGCCCGCGGCGCGAATACGGTCACAGGCGCCGTGGATATCTTCCACGCCCAGGGCGATGTGGCCGTAGCCGCCCCCCAGATCGTAGCTCTCCGTATCCCAGTTGTGGGTGAGTTCCAGGGTGGGGCCGTCCTCACTGCCGTCGATACTCAGGAACGCCAGCGTGAAGCGGCCACCGGGGTAATCCGTCTTGCGCAGCAGCCTCATGCCGAGCACGTTCTGGTAGAACGCCAGCGAGGTTTCGAGGTTGCCGACACGAAGCATGGTGTGAAGAAATCGCATGAATCCACTCCTCGGGAAATCAGTCTATGAATACAGGGGTGGCCACATGTTCCCAGAGAAGAGCCGTGGCGACCAGCATGGCCACGATGTAGACCAGAGCGATGAGAAATACGGCACTGGCGTAGAGGAACCCGCGCTCTTCCGGTACTTTCATCATCGGCGGCACACCCAGGTACACCAGCCGAATGGCATAGCTGCAGGCCGCTGTGGCAAGCAGCAGATCGAACCACCAGATGGGGTAGACGGCGAGAGCACCCGCGAGAAAGACGGGGGTGCAGGCATATCCCATCAATACCACGCCCTTGATGACGAAGGAACTGGCGTGGAACGTGGCCGACATCCAGTGAATCATCCAGCCGATGAACACCACGGCGCCCATGATGGCGACATAGAAAAGCACGGAAATCGGGATGGTGCTGGCATGTGTCATGCGAATGACATCGTTGCCGAGTACTTGCCAACCGGTGACCGTCACCCCGTAGTAGAAGGCGACGGCGGGCAGCAGCGCCATCAGAATCGGATAAGGCAGTCTCTTTTTGATTTCCTTGTCCGACAGCGCAGCAATTTTCTGCCATTCGGTGGCCGGGGAGAAAAGCAAGCCAAAAACATGTCCGAACATATCAAAATTCCCAATGCGATAGTTATTAAGTTGGTGTGAGCGTCTAGCATAACCCATTCTGCCGCTGGTGGGACTCATCAACGGCCACCATGAACTGACTCAGATCATACGAATCAATGTTCCCGGCGCCAAACCTGAGGTTCATTGTGAGTTGGAGGCGCCGCTGAGAATTTTCAGGAATGCCGGTCCGGCACCAGTTTCGCGATACCGCATCGGCAGAAGTTGTCGCGGAGCGCTCACTCAGTGGTGATGATGAGCCCCGGATTGCGTGTGCGCGGCTGAATGCTGCCAGTGTGCCGCCACCCCGGCGAGTGTCCAGATGCCGAACACCACCATTGCCAGCGCCGCCACCGTACGCACGGCCTTGCTCTGCAGAAAAGCGCGTGCCCGCGCCGCGAACAGACCGCCCATCACCATGGCCGGCGCCGTGCCCACACCAAAGGCGATCATCAGCAGCGCGCCGTCGACCACCTGGGCCGAGGCCGCCGCATAGGCCAGCGCGGTATATACCAGACCGCAGGGCAGCCAGCCCCACAGCATTCCCAACGCCAGCGCCTGCGGCAGTGACCGTACCGGCAGAAGCTTGGCGCCAAGGGGCTGAATGCGCTTCCAGAGCTTTCCGCCAACCTTTTCCAGGCGCACCAGAACACGCCACCAGCCCGCCAGATAGCAGCCCATCAGGATCAGGATCACGCCCGACAGGGTGCGCAGTATCGGCCCCAGCGTCAGGTAACTGCTGCCCCATTGCCCCAGCAGGGCCACCAGGGCGCCGGCCAGGGCGTAACTGGTGACGCGCCCCAGGTTGTAACCCAATACCAGGTGGGTACCGCCGCCATCGCGCGCGGCAAAGCCAAGGGCGGACGCGATGCCGCCGCACATGCCGATGCAGTGGCCGGCACCGAGCAGGCCGATGGCCACCATGGCGGCCAGCGACGCCAGCAGCGTGGCATCAGTCATTGCCGTCCTTCCCGTCCGGCGACTCCGGCGTTTCTTCATCCCCGGGCGCGTCCTTCCCCGGTGCGGGCTGGTCGTCGAAGAGAATCCGGTCCGCTTCCCGATCGAGATCATCGTACTGGCCGGAATTCACCGCCCAGAAAAATACCCCGATCACCAGGGCCAAGGTGATCAGTGACAAGGGAATGAACAGATAGAAACTTTCCATGGTTAACCTGCGGCCTGTTGAAAGTTGGCGGGCATGCTATGACAGAGTCGCTGCGATTTCCGGCGCTGGATAGGGATGCGCAGTTTCAGCTGGCACGGCCCTGGTCTCGCTGATAGTCGTGCTTCGGAATGCTCGACAAGCGCAGCGAATTGACCACCACGATCAGCGAACTGACGGACATGCCTACCGCCGCAAGCCAGGGCGGAATGTAACCCATGGCGGCCAGCGGAACGGAGGACAGATTATAGGCCAGCGACCACGCCAGATTTTGACGGACGATACGCTCGGTCTTGCGCGCCTGTGACAGTGCCTGCGGCAACACCTCGAGATTGCCCGAAATGAGCAAGCTGTCGGCGTGCAAGCGGGTGATATCGGCCGCTTCGCCCATCGCCACGGAGACATCGGCGCCGCTCAGCACCGGCACGTCGTTGATGCCGTCGCCAACCATCAACACGCGGCGGCCCTGGTCCTGCAGTTCCCGCACCCGCGCCAGCTTGTCTTCGGGTTCGGCGCCGCCCCGCCAGCGCGGGATGCCGAGTTCCAGCGCAACGGCTTCGGCGACCGCCTCGCGATCACCGCTGAGCAACTCGACGTCCACACCGCGCGCTTCGAGATGGCGCATCGCCTGCGCGGCATCGGGGCGCAGCTCGTCGCCCAGTTCGATCCATGCCAGCGCGCCATAGCGGGCGGCAAGCAGCAGCCACTGCCCATTGGGCTGCGGCTGCTGCGGCGTCGCGATGCCGAAAAGCTCGCGGGCCAGCGCCGGCTTGCCGAGGCTGTAGAGATCTCCGGCAACGTTCCCCACGACGCCCTGGCCGATCACCACGCGCTGCCCATCCACCCCCGGCAGCGGCCCTTCGACGCCGGCAAAAGCACAGGCAATGGGATGGGACGAGCCGCGCTCCAGGGCAGCGGCAAGGCGCAGCACCTGCGCCTCGTCCACATCCGCCACAGATACCACCGAGAGCAGGCGCATGCGTCCCTGGGTCAGGGTGCCGGTCTTGTCGAACACGGCGTGATCGATCTGCGCCAGGGTTTCCAGAACATGGGGCTTGCGGATCAGAAAGCCCTTCTTGCGCAGCTCGGCGGTGGTCGCGGCAAGCGCCGTCGGCGTCGCCATCGACAGTGCGCAGGGGCAGGTCACCACCAGCACCGACAGGCTCACCCAGAAAGCCCGGGACGGATCGATGAAATACCAGATCAGCGCCGTGGCCGCGGAGGTCACCAGCACCATGCCCACGAACCAGCCCGAGATACGGTCGGCGATGGCGGCGCGGCGCGGCTTGACCGCCGCCGCCTCCCCCACCAGGTTGAGGATCGCGGCCAGGCGCGTGCGACCGCCCGTGGCGGAGACGCGAATTTCCAGCGGATTCTCGAGGTTCACGGTGCCGGCGTTGACCGTGTCACCCGTCATCTTCGCCACCGGTCGCTGCTCGCCGGTGAGGATCGCCTCGACGACCTCGCTCGCGCCGCGCGCCACGGTACCGTCACAGGGCAGTGTCTCACCCGTGCCCACCAGTACCAGGTCGCCGCTGCGCAGAGCCTTCACCGGCACGGTTTCCTCGCCAGCGTCGGTGATGCGCACCGCAACCGGCGGGATCACCTGGGAAAGGCTGGCGGTGTGGCGCTCGTTGCGGTGCCGCACCCGCATTTCCAGATAGCGCGCCAGCAACAGCAGGAAGGCGAACATCGACACCGACTCGTAATACACCTCGCCGGTATTGGTCACGGTGGCCCAGACGCTGGCCGCGAACGCGAGAATGATCGCCAGCGAGACGGAGGTATCCATCACCAGATGCCCCATCTTGAGGCTGCGCCAGGCCGCGCTGTAGAAGGGAATCGCCGAGTAGAACACCACCGGCACCGTGAGCAACAGGCTCACCCAGCGCAGTAGCAGCGCCCATTCGGGCTCGATGCCGGTGAAACTGTCGGCGTAGAGGCCGATGGCCACCGTCCCGGCCTGCATCATGCTGATGCCCGCGACGCCCATGCGCAGCAGAAAGGTGCGGTTTTCCTTGTGGCGCTCGCGCTCCGCATCCTCGTCGCCCGCCGGTCGGGCACGGTAGCCGATATCCTCGAAGGCGCGCAGAATCGCGCTCAGTTTCACTGTTTCCGGGCGCCACACCAGACGGCAGCGGTGGCTGGAAACATTGACGGTGACGCTCACCACACCGAGGATGTCTGCCAGGTGGTGCTCGATGAGCCAGGCGCAGGCCGAACAGGTGATGCCGCCGATGATCAGGTCGACGGCGGCGCTGCCATCGTCGCCGCGGTGGACGAAGTCCTCCTGCACCCCTGGCAGGTCGTAATGTTCGAGAACCTGCTGGCGCTCTTCAGGGCGGACCGCGGCGTTGGAGCGATAGGCATAAAAGGCGTCCAGGCCACCATCGACGATGGCGCTCGCCACCGCCTGGCAGCCGGGGCAACACATATCGTGGGTTTCATCCTGAATGACAACCGGGAAGCCACCGTCCGGAGGGACGGGCAGGCCACAGTGATAACAGGGTGTTTCAGGCATCAGGACTCATATGGAGTTGATGAGCGACGGCAAAGTCCAGCTCGCCATTGAGACGCCAGCCCTCTTCCGGCGATCCCTGCAAACGCACGTAGAAACGGTGGCTGGGAATCACCTCGAGGTCGGCACGGAAACGGCCGTCGCCGAGCGGGATCAGCGCGATGTTCTGGTCATGTCTTTCCTCGACGGGATGGATCAACAACAGATGCAGCCCCTGTCCGTTACTGTTGCCTTCGAGGTTGATCAGTACCTCGCCACTGAGGGTATCGAACACCACGTCCGCGCTCATGCCCAACTCGGCAGCGCGCAGGTCTTCCGCCAGCACCTCGTTGATGGCCAGTCCGTCCTTGTAGTATTGGTCATTCACCAATGTGTCGGCGTGCTTGAAGGCGATGAACACCATGGCGATGCCGGCCACCACCACAGTGGCTGGCAGGGCGATGATGAACCAGGGCCAGAATTGGCGGTACCAGGGTTTCGGGCCCTGGGGTTTGGGGTCAGGGTGCGTGGTCAATATCGTCCTCCGCGTGAGGGGCCAATGAAGCGGCTTTCAGTGCGTTCACGGATAGTCGCATCGTCAGCGGCGCGCACATTGAACCAGATTTTTGCGTTGGGTTCGCGCAGGAAGCCGGGATCGAGCTCGAGCCGCACCAGCGCGGTCGCCATTTCGCCGCCCTCTACCGCCACCTCGGTCACGCCCTTGTACTGGAAATCGTAGTCGCCCTCCACCTCGATCAGATAGCGGTGCGCATCGTTCTCCTTGTTGGCAATTTTCAAGGTATAGATATTTTCGATGAGTCCTTCCGGCGTCTCCCTGAACAACAGGGTGCGCTCGCGGATGATATCCACCTGCAACGGCACACGGGTGGCCACCGTGTACAGGAACAGCGCCACCATGGCAGCCAGAACCAGGCTGTAACCGATGAAGCGGGGCCGCAGAATGTGCGTTTTCTCGCCACCCAGGGCGCGCTCCGTGGTGAAGCTGATGAGTTTGCGCGGATAGCCCATCTTGTCCATGACCGCGTCGCAGGCGTCGACACACAGGCCGCAGTTGATGCATTCGTACTGCAAGCCGTCGCGGATATCGATGCCCGTCGGGCACACCTGTACACAGAGGCTGCAATCCACGCAATCGCCCAGGCCTTCACTGGCGTGATCCGCGCCCTTCTTGCGCGCACCGCGCGGTTCGCCGCGTTTTGTATCGTAGGATACGATGAGCGTGTCCTCATCGAACATCACGCCCTGAAAGCGCGCATAGGGACACATGTAGAGACACACCTGCTCGCGCAGGAAACCCGCGTTCATATAGGTCATGCCCGCGAAAAACAGCGTCCAGAACAGCGCCGCGGGGTGTGCCTCGAACGTGAAAATGGCAGGCACCAGCTCGCGGATGGGGTTGAAATACCCCACGAAGGTCACGCCCGTGACGAACGCAATCAACAGCCATGAGGCCTGCTTGCCCGTCTTGCGCACCACCTTCTCGGTCGTCCAGGGCGCATTGTCCAGCTTGATGCGCTGGTTGCGGTCACCCTCCCAGAAATGCTCGGCGGCCATGAACCACAGAGTCCACACCGTCTGCGGGCAGGAAAAACCACACCACACCCGCCCCACCAGTACGGTGACGGTGAACAGCGCGAAGGCAGCGATGATCAGGAGCCAGGCCAGGAGCATGAAGTCCTGCGGCCAGAAGGTGAGCCAGAAGATGTGGAACTGGCGTTCGGGAAGGTTGAACCAGATGGACTGGCGGCCCTCGATATTGATCCAGGGCAGGATGAAATAGGCCGCCATCATGGGAATCAGGGTATATTTTCGCAGGTTCCGAAAATAGCCTTTCAAGCGCCTGGTGTAGATTTTCTCTCGGGTTTCATAAAGGTCGAGGACCCGCACCACCTCCTCGGCAGCCGGGTCGTTGCGACTGTTTTCCTCGCTCATGGCATTCTCCGTCCAGCACGTGCGGAGCCGCTCGCGCCGTTTCTGTAGGGCGGCCAACACTGCTGCCCGCCCTGGATACCGCGAATGTCGAGCCGGCCCGGATGGTGGACAACGAAGGAATTGTCCACCCTACCAGGACGGCGACATTGCACTAGCGTTGCTGAGATAAGCTGTAAACGTAGGCAGCGAGGAGATGAATCCTGTCATCCTTGAGCAGTTCCCCGTGCGCCGGCATGCTGCCGGAACGGCCACCACGGATACTGTGTTTGATGAACTCCGGCGAACCGCCGTATAACCACACGTCGTCCGTGAGGTTGGGCGCACCCACCAACTGGCTGCCCTTGGCATCGACGCCGTGACAGGCGGTACAGTAGGTGGCAAACACCTTGGCGCCCTCTTCCGCCAGCGCGGCATCATGACTGCGCCCACCGAGGCTGAAGATGTAGTTGGCGACGCTCTCGACACCTTTTTCACCGATCAGCGGAGCCTGCGGCGGCATCACGCCGGTACGGCCGTGGGTGATGGACTGGGTGATGGCATCGGGGGTTCCGCCGTACAGCCAGTCATCGTCGGTCAGGTTGGGAAAACCGTAGGAACCGCGGCCATCACTGCCGTGGCACTGGGAGCAATTGTTGGCAAAGAGACGAGCGCCCATCTTCAGCGCTTCGGGGTGCGCCACCAGCTCCTCGACGGGAATTGCACTGAACCTGGCAAACAATGGCCCATAGCGCTCTTCGGCTTCGTCCATCTGCTCCTGCCACTGCCCCACGGAAGTCCAGCCCAGCAGCCCCTTGAAATTGCCAAGGCCTGGGTACAGCGCCAGGTACACTACCGAGAACACCACAGTGAGCAGGAACATATTGAACCACCATGCCGGCAGAGGATTGTCGTACTCCTCGATGCCGTCATATACATGGCCGGTGGTAAAACCCTCGCCCTCCCGCTCCTGCGATTTCGTCACCTTCACCTTTCTGGTGGCATACAACAGCACAACGCAGCCACCAATGTTGAGGATAACAATGGCGATGACCCAAACACTCCAGAAAGTACTCATATCAATCCTGCTCTTTGGTATCGGAACGGCTTTTGTCTGATTCGGCTAATTCATCGTCACTGAAGGGCAGACGAGACGCCTCGTCGAAATCCTTCTTCTTGTACTTGCTGAACGCCCACCAACAAATGCCCAGAAAGGCCACCATGGCAAGTACGGTGCCTATACCCTGCAAAGTGCCTTGATCCATGCCCCGTATCCCCTAGCGTTTCTGTTTCATGAGCAGCCCTAGCTGCTGCAAATAGACAATGAGCGCATCCACTTCCTTCACATTTCCATCGGCGAAGGGCTCGGCTGCGGTGGCGATGTCCTCATCAGTGTAGGGCACTCCCAGGCGGCGCAAGGTGCGCATCTTGGCGGCGGTATCCTTGCCGGTCACCACCTTCTCGAACAGCCAGGGGAAGGCAGGCATGTTGGATTCGGGAACTACGTCGCGTGGATTGTAGAGGTGAGCTCTCTGCCAGTCGTCACTGTAGCGGCCACCGACCCGCGCCAGGTCCGGCCCGGTGCGCTTGGAGCCCCACAGGAACGGGCGCTCGTAGACACCCTCACCCGCCACCGAGTAGTGACCATAGCGCTCGGTCTCGGCGCGGAAGGGCCGCACCTTCTGGGTATGGCACACATGACAGCCTTCACGGATGTAAATATCGCGCCCTTCCAGCTCCATCGCTGTATAAGGACGCAGACCTTCGACAGGCTCGGTGACCTCCTTGCTGAAGAACAGGGGCACGATCTGCGCCAGACCGCCCCAGCTCACGGCGACGAGAATCAGCACGATCATCAGGCCAATGTTCTTCTCGATAATCTCGTGTTTCACAGTGCAAGCTCCTCAGGCAGTGCGAACTTCGGTGACAGACTCTTCTTTCTGCGTACTGCCGATGGTGCGCCACACGTTATAGGCCATCACCAGCATGCCAGCAAAAAAGAGGAAGCCACCCAACAGACGCACATAGTAACCAGGGTAGCTGGCCTGAATGGACTCGGCGAAGCTGTAGGTCAGCGTGCCGTCGGTGTTGAAAGCGCGCCACATCAGACCCTGAGCAATACCGTTCACCCACATGGAGGCGATGTAGAGCACGGTGCCGATGGTCGCCATCCAGAAGTGCAGATTGATGAGCTCGACACTGTACATTTCCTTGCGTTTCCACAGCACGGGAACCATGTGGTAGACCGAGCCGATGGTGATCATCGCGACCCAGCCCAGGGCACCGGAGTGCACGTGACCAATGGTCCAGTCTGTGCTGTGGGACAGCGCGTTGACGGTCTTGATCGCCATCATCGGGCCTTCAAAGGTGGCCATACCGTAGAAGGACAGAGAGACAACCAGAAAGCGCAGTGTGGGGTCGGTACGGAGTTTTTCCCAGGCGCCCGACAGGGTCATGATGCCGTTGATCATGCCGCCCCAGGATGGCACCAGGAGGATTATCGACATCACCATACCCAGGCTTTGCACCCAATCGGGCAGCGCCGAGTAATGCAGGTGGTGCGGGCCGACCCAGACGTAGATGGCGATCAGCGCCCAGAAGTGGACGATCGACAGGCGGTAGGAATACACCGGACGGCCCGCCTGCTTGGGCACGAAATAGTACATCATGCCCAGGAAGCCTGCGGTCAGATAGAAGCCCACCGCGTTGTGGCCGTACCACCACTGCACCATGGCATCGATGGTGCCGGCGTACATGGAGTAAGACTTGGTGAGCGTGGCCGGCAGCGCCATGTTGTTGACGATATGGAGCATAGCGATGGTGAGAATGAAGGCACCGAAAAACCAGTTGGCCACGTAGATATGCTTGGTGCGGCGCTTGACGATGGTGCCGAAGAACACGACCGCATAGCTGATCCAGACCAGCGCGATGGCGATATCGATGGGCCACTCCAGCTCGGCATACTCCTTGGTGGAGGTATAACCCAAAGGCAGCGTGATGACCGCCGCAACGAGGATCGCCTGCCACCCCCAGAACGTGAACGGCACCAGCCAGCCACCGAACAGGCGCGCCTGACAGGTGCGCTGCACCACCAGATAGGACGTCGCCATCAAGGCGCAGCCGCCGAAGGCGAAAATCACCCCGTTGGTGTGCAGGGGCCGCAGACGACCGAAATGGAACCACTCCAGTGGCGGGTTGAGCTGCGGAAACGCCAATTGCGCGGCAATCACCACGCCAACCAGCATTCCGACGACACCCCAGAATACCGTCATGATGGTGAACTGCTTCACCACTTTCATGTTGTAGTCAGGCACCTGAGCGT
>CAYXXZ010000041.1:0-26096 GCA_964469165.1 uncultured Porticoccaceae bacterium | reverse complement strand
GGTTGGCGTGCTTGACGATCACGCAGGCGGGTTTGGTGAAGGATTTCACGCATTCGAGGGCCGCGTCGGTGTCGGCCACGTTGTTGTAGGACAGTTCCTTACCCTGCAGCTGGCGAGCGGTGGCAACACTGGCGTCTTTTGGCTCGGCTTCTGCGTAGAAGGCGGCCTTTTGATGGGGGTTCTCGCCGTAGCGCATTTCCTGCTGCTTGAGGAACTGCAGGTTGAAGGTGTCGGGGAAGTCGCGTTTTTCGTTGCTAGTGTTCCTGGCGCCGAAGTGGTTGGCGATCATACCGTCGTAGGCGGCGGTGTGTTCGAACGCCTTCACCATCAGCCCGTAGCGCGTCTCGTAGCCCAGCTTGCCGCCGTTGGCCTTGAGTTCATCGAGAATGGGCGCGTAGTCGCTGGCATTGACCACAATCGCCACATCTTTGTGGTTCTTGGCTGCGGAGCGCACCATGGTGGGGCCGCCGATGTCGATGTTCTCGATGGCGGTGGGCAGGTCGCAGTTCGGGTCTGCCACGGTGGCAGCGAAGGGGTAGAGATTGACCACGACCATGTCGATGGGCTGGATGCCGTGCTCGGCCATGACCGCATCGTCGGTGCCGCGCCGCCCGAGAATGCCGCCGTGCACTTTCGGGTGCAGTGTCTTGACGCGGCCGTCCATCATTTCGGGAAAGCCGGTGTAGTCGGACACTTCCAGCGCGGGAATGCCGCTTTCTTTCAGCAGGCGGAAGGTGCCACCAGTGGACAGAATTTCCACGCCCTGCGCGTTCAGGGCGCGGGCGAAGTCAACAATGCCGGTCTTGTCGGAAACGCTGATCAGGGCGCGGCGCACGGGTTTGAGTTGCTCGGTCATGCTCATCTCTTGAGGTTGGGTCGAATCCATTGCCGTGGGATTACAGCAGGTCGTATTGCTTGAGCTTCTTGCGCAGGGTGCCCCGGTTGAGCCCAAGCATTTCCGCCGCGCGGCTCTGGTTGCCGCCGGTGTAGTTCATGACGGCGGTGAGCAGCGGGCTTTCCACCTGTTCCAGCACCAGTTGATAGAGATCGGTGGTGGGTTGTCCGTCCAGTTCGGCGAAGTATTGTGCCATGGCCTCTTCCACCTGCTCCCGCAGGGAGGCCGGCTTGGGTCGGGGGTCGATATCGAGGGTACCTTCGCTCTCAGCCTTGAGGGTAAAAATGTTGGCGCCTGTCATGCCGCGTGTTCCTGAATGATTTTTTGTGTAGTGAAAAAGGTGTCGATAAAGTCCAATTGCTCGGTGCAGCAGCCAAGCGCATTGAAGCGCTGGCGTCCACCGGGCGCAACCTTGCCCTCCAGGGTCTCCAGATACCAGCCCACATGCTTGCGGGCGATGCGCACGCCCATGAAATCGCCGTAATGATCGTGCAGCGCTGCGACGTGGCCGCGGAGCACCCGGTGGATATCTTGCCACGAGGGTGACGCGGGCAGGGTGCCAGCGGTGAGTAACTGGTTGATCTCGCGAAAAATCCAGGGCCTGCCTTGCGCCGCGCGACCGATCATCACTGCCTTGGCGCCGGTATGGGCGAGCACTTCCCGCGCCTTGTGCGGCGAGTCGATATCGCCGTTGGCGATGACGGGAATGGCAATGGCGTCGACGATGGCGGCGATGGTGTCGTATTCCGCATGACCGTTGAACTTGCAGGCCCGCGTGCGACCGTGCACCGCCAGCGCCTGAATGCCGGCATCTTCGGCGATGCGGGCGATGGACAGGGCATTGCGTGCGCTGGGCGATGCGCCGGTGCGAATCTTGAGGGTCACCGGCACATCGACCGCGCCGACCACGCTGCGCAGTATTTCACCTACCAGGCGCTCGTCCGCCAGCAGTGCGGAACCGGCGGCGCGCTTGCAAACCTTCTTGGCCGGGCAACCCATGTTGATGTCGATGATCTGCGCGCCGAGACGCACATTCTCGCGGGCCGCATGGGCCAGCATGTGCGGATCTGCACCGGCGATCTGTACCGCGCGCGGCTCCGGCTCACTGGCGTGAGGCAGGCGGCGGCGAGACTTGTCGGTATGCCACAGGCGGGTATCGGCGGTCACCATTTCCGACACGGTCAATCCGGCACCGAAGCTTCTGCACAGTTGGCGGAATGGCAGATCGGTAACCCCCGCCATCGGTGCCAGCACCGTGGGCGTCGGGATCGAATAGGTGCCTATGGTGAACAATCCGGGATTCCTGCTCTGGCGTAGTCGGGGGAGGGGGGCAATATGATACCGCCTCGAACGCGGATGACAAACTGCTTTGCCGCGGACGCTGGCGTTTTTCAGCTGCGGTGCGGCACCCGCAAGGCTTGCTTGAGGCTGATTGCCACGGGGTTTTGCCGTCGGATTTTCAGGTGCCCGGCGAGCCCGCTCGACAGTAAAAAACCGCCGTCATTTCTTGCGGGCATCCAGGCGCACCCAGTCGTCCTGGCGGGTGGCGGGCGAGAACCGGAACACTGTCTCGTAGGCGGCCTGCACCTCGGTCGCCTGATGAGGCATGATGCCGGACAGACACAGCAGCCCGTGGTCTTTGACGAGGGCAGTGATGTTTTCTGCAAGGCTCACCAGCGGTCCCGCGAGGATATTAGCGACGACAACGTCGGCCTGTATGTCGGGCGTTTCCGGCGGCAGGCAGGCGCTGAGACGGCTTTCGGCGAGTCCGTTGCGACTCAGGTTGTCGCGGGTGGCGATCAGGGCCTGGGGGTCGTTGTCGATAGCGACGACTTTTTCGGCGCCGAGCAGCAGCGCGGCAATGCCGAGAATCCCCGAGCCGCAGCCGTAATCGACAACGGTTTTTCCGGCGAGATCGAGGCCATCCAGCCACCTGAGGCACAGAAAAGTGGTGGGGTGGGTGCCGGTGCCGAAGGCCAGGCCGGGGTCGAGAATCAGGTTGATACCCTGAGGGTCGGGCGGCGCTTTCCAGCTTGGGCAAATCCACAACCGGTCGCCGCAGCGGATGGGTTCGAAGTGATCCATCCAGGCGCGCTCCCAGGGCTGGTCCGCCAGGTATTCCCAGTGCAGGGCGCTCGCGACGATGCCGAGCGCGGCACACAGCTGCGCGCTGATGGCGGCGGTATCGCTGCCGTCTTCATAGAGCGCGGTGATGCGCACCTGATCCCAGAGCGGGGTTTCGCCCACGCCGGGTTCGAGCACCGGGGTGTCGGCGTCATCGGTCATCGAAACGGAGAGGGCGCCGCTGTCGAGCATGGCGTCCTCTACCGTTTCGGCCCGGGGCCGCGCGGCGACGATGTGCAGTTGCTGCCAGGGCATCAGAGACCGAGCTTCTTCTCAAGGTAGTGAATGTTCACGCCGCCGCGTTTGAAACCTTCATCTACTACCAGATCGCGCTGCAGGTCGGTGTTGGTCTTGATGCCGTCCACCACCAGCTCGTCGAGGGCGTTGCGCATGCGCACCAGCGCCGCTTCGCGGTTGGGCGCGTGGGTGATGACCTTGGCGATCAGCGAATCGTAATTGGGTGGCACCGAATAGCCGGAATAGAGGTGGGAATCCACTCTCACGCCGTTGCCGCCAGGGGGATGGAAGTTCACTACCTTGCCGGGGCTCGGCATGAAGGTGCGTGGGTCTTCGGCGTTGATGCGGCACTCGAAGGCGTGACCTGTGAAGGTGACGTCCTTCTGCTGGATGCTGAGGGGCTTGCCGCTGGCGATGAGCAACTGCTCGCGAACGATGTCGATACCGGTGATCATTTCCGTCACCGGGTGTTCCACCTGCACGCGGGTGTTCATCTCGATGAAATAGAAACGGCCATCCTCGTAGAGGAATTCGAAGGTGCCGGCGCCGCGGTAGCCGATGTCGATACAGGCTTTGACGCAGGCGGCGTAAACCTCTTCGCGCGCGTCGTTGGGGATGCCGGGCGCGGGCGCCTCTTCGAGCACCTTCTGGTGGCGGCGCTGCAGGGAGCAGTCGCGGTCGCCCAGGTGGATGGCATTGCCCTGGCCGTCGGCAAGCACCTGTACTTCGACGTGGCGCGGGTTTTCGAGGAATTTTTCCATGTAGACCGTGGCGTCGCCGAAGGCGGCCTTGGCTTCGGACTGGGTAATGCTGATCGACTTGAGCAGGTTGGCCTCGCTGTGCACCACGCGCATGCCGCGTCCGCCGCCGCCTGCGGCGGCCTTGATGATCACCGGGTAGCCGATCTCCTTGGCGATCTTCCTGGTGTGGTCTTCATCGTCGGTGATGGGGCCGTTGGAGCCCGGCACGGTCGGCACACCGGCCTTGCGCATGGCGTCGATGGCCGACACTTTATCGCCCATCAGGCGAATCACATCGGGGGTGGGGCCGATGAAGGTGAAGCCGCTGCGTTCCACCATTTCCGCAAAATCGGCGTTTTCGGCAAGAAAACCGTAGCCTGGGTGAACACCCACGGCATCGGTGACTTCCATGGCGCTGATGATGGCGGGAATGTTGAGGTAGCTTTCCGAAGATGGGTTGGGGCCGATGCAGATGCTTTCGTCGGCGAGACGCACGTGCTTGAGGTCGGCGTCGATCTTGGAGTGAACGGCCACCGTGCGAATGCCCAGCTCCTTGCAGGAGCGCAGGATGCGCAGGGCGATTTCGCCCCGGTTGGCGATAAGGACTTTATCCAGCATGGTCTCGCCCCGCGTCAGAGGATGGTGATCATCGGTTGGTCGAATTCCACGGGCTCGCCGTCTTCGACGAGAATGGCGCCGACGGTGCCAGCCTTGTCGGCTTCGATCTGGTTCATCATTTTCATGGCTTCGACGATGCACAGCACGTCGCCCTTGTTGACCTTCTGGCCAGCTTCGACGAAAGGCGCGGCGCCCGGCGCGGGGGAGCGGTAGAACGTGCCCACCATGGGGGATTTCACCAGGTGTCCCTCGGGCTCGGGAGCGACATCGTCTGCCGGTGCGCCAGCAGCGGGCGCCGCCTGGGGGGCAGCGACGGGCGCCGCGGCCATCGGGGGCATGTACACCTGGGGCGCCTGGGCGCCGAAGCCTGCGCGGCTGATGCGCACTGACTCTTCACCCTCCTTGATCTCGATTTCTCCGATGTTGGATTCTTCGAGCAACTCGATGAGTTTCTTTATCTTGCGGATATCCATGATCTGATTCCTGAAAGGTTTTCGATGATTAGTTGGGAAACTGTGACAGCGCGGCAGTGAGCGCCAGTTCGTAGCCGATGGGGCCAAGGCCGCAAATGACGCCCTGGGCGATATCGGAGAAATAGGACTTGTGCCGGAACGGCTCACGGCTGTGAACATTCGACAGATGTACTTCGATGAAAGGGATCTCGCTCGCCAGCAGGGCGTCGCGCAGGGCGATGCTGGTGTGGGTGAAGGCCGCAGGATTGAAGATGATGAAGTTGACTCCTTCCATGCGCGCGTCGTGAATGCGGTCGATCAGCTCGTATTCGGCATTGCTTTGCAGCGTCTGGAAGTGGTGGCCCTTGTCGATACAGAGGGCCTGGAGACGCTGGTTGATGTCGTTGAGACTGTCGTTTCCGTAGATGCCGGGTTCACGGCTTCCGAGCAGGTTCAGATTGGGGCCGTTGAGCACGAGAATGGTAGCCATGGGTAAAACCTGAATCCTTCGCAATGCTGGCGAGTCTGCCGCAAAAAAAAAGCAATGTCCAATACTCTGGCAGGTTTGCCGACGTTGGCCACACGTTGCCCAATGATTAGCTGATTTTCCCGACAAATCTATTTTTTAGGTGCTGCTGGGGTGCGGTGAAAAGCGACGTTCGCAGCAAAAGAGCACCAGATTCCGGATGTTTTCCGGGCGTTTGGCGAAAATGCGGCAACTTCGTCGATATGGTGGGGATCTTGGGGTTATGTTGCGCATAGTCTGGAGGTTTGGGCTGCGCGTCGTGGTTGAGCTATAAGCTAAACCTTGGCAGAACTCCGTTCTCCCCCATTCCTGCTTAAAGCTTATGGCTTACAGCTACACCTGTAGCCGACAGGTGTGCCAGTCAATTCGACGATAGCGTATCCCGCACGATGCCGGGAGAGAGAATCTGCGGCAGAATCTGCGGTTGGGCCTTGCCCCTGGAATAATAAAGGTAGAGGGGCACGCCGCTGCGACCGTTGTCATTGAGTAGCGCGGTGATCTCCGCGTCCTGGTTGGTCCAGTCACCCTTCAGATAGACGATGTTGCGCTCCTCGAGCAGGTTGGCGAAGTCGCTGGAGCTGAGCGCGACGCGCTCGTTGGCCAGGCAGGTGATGCACCAGTCGGCGGTCAGGTTGACGAACACGTTGCGCTTTTCCCCCAGCAGCCGTTCCAGGCGCGCGGCACTGTAGGGCTCCCAGATGCTCGCTTGCGGTTCCTCCGACAGTTCGCGGAAAGGGTAGAAAATGGCGGCGAACACCGCGAGCACGGCGAGCGCCCTGGCGGCTCTGCCGCCGCGGTTCCACAGCCAGATGGCGAACGTCAGTGCTGTGAGCCCCACCAGCGTGAGGCTCAGCATGTCGCTGTTGGTCTGGCGGCCGAGAATCCACAGCAGCCAGATGGAGGTCAGGTACAGGGGAAATGCCAGCAATTCCTTGAGCGTTTCCATCCAGGGGCCGGGCCTGGGCAGGCGTCGCATCAGGCCCGGCACGCAGGTGAGCACCAGGAAGGGCAAAGCCATGCCGAAGCCGAGCGCGGCAAACACCAGCAGCGCGGTGGCGGTGGCCTGGGTGAGGGCAAAACCCAGCGCGGCGCCCATGAAGGGCGCCGAGCAGGGGCTTGCCACCGCCGTCGCGAGAACGCCGGTGAAAAAAGAGTGGCCGAGTCCATTCCCCTGGGATGCCGACTGGCCGAGATTCATCAGGGCGGTGCCGGCCTGGAAGAAGCCCGAAAAGCTCAGACCCATGACGAAAAACAGGTAGGTCAGGGCGATCACGAAACCGGGTGACTGGAGCTGGAAGCCCCAGCCCAGGGCTTCGCCGCCCGCGCGCAGCGCAATCAGCAGCAGGGCCACCGCCACGAAGCTGGCTACCACGCCCGCGGTATAGGCGAGGCCATGATGATAGCGCCCGCGGGCCGTGGTGCTCGACGCCGTCAGACTCATGACCTTGATGGACAGCACTGGGAAGACGCAGGGCATAAGGTTGAGAATCAGGCCGCCGATGAGGGCAAAGGCGAGAATGACCGGCAGCGTGCGGGTTTCTGCGACAGGCGCGGGAGCGGAGCCGGGCAGGGCATCGCTCACCCTGACGACGGAGGTGATCGGGTCGATGGTGACGAGATGGGTGCGCGGCGGGTAGCACAGGCCTGCATCGGCGCAGCCCTGGGAAGAGACTCGCACCTGCACGGCATCGGTCAGGGCCGGAAGCGGGACGGTGACGCTGGTGGTGTCGTAATAGACTTCCAGCTCTCTGGCGTAGTAGTCGTCGTACCGGCGCACACCCTCGACAAACTGTGTTTCAAGGATCAGCTCGGGTGCGCCGGGGCGCAGAAGAACGGCTTTGAACTGCTCCTGATAAAGGTAGTAGCCGGGCGCAATCTGCCAATCGAGTACAAGGTCATCACCCGCGAGGCGTGGGTGCAGCTGGTAGGCCTGCTCGACGGGCAAAAACGTCGTTTGGCTACTATTATTGTTGTTGGCAAAAACGTCGCCGCCGAAACGCAGGCTGTCCGCCCAGGCGCCGGCGCCGATCAGGGCCAGCAGGGCGATGAGCAGTGTCCGGGTCAGGGTGTTCACGGCGCGTGGCATACCTTGTCTTGAACGTGGAGCGCTCATTGTAAGGCCTAACGGGCCCTGAGGGCGCGCCGGGCCGATTTGAAGCTTTTTCCGTGCTATAGTCCCTTGTCATGAAAACCGCTATTTCCCTGTTGCTTGCTCTGTTCGCTGCCGCCGAACTGTCGGCTGCCGATCTTTCCATTTCCGATGCGCGCGTGCGGGAAACCCTTCCCGGCCAGGCCATCAGCGCCGGGTATCTGACGCTGGTTAACCAGGGCGCCGCCGATTGCCAGTTGCTGGCAGTGACCTCGCCGGTGGCGCCGAGAATAGAAATGCACGAGCACAGCCATCATCACGGGCAGATGCGGATGCGTGCGGTGGCGGCGCTGTCGCTGCCCGCCGGACAGAGTTTGACCTTCGAGTCCGGCGGTTATCACTTGATGTTGCTCGATTTGCCGGCGCCGTTGCGCCCTGGTGAATCTGTGACGTTGCGCTTCGACTTCGGCCCCTGTGGCGCGCTGGAGGAGGCTTTTCCCGTCGTTGCCGTCACTGACGGCTAGTTTGTCAGGCCCGGACACAGGGCCTGGTTTTACAGGGCACAGTTTTACAGGACTCAGTTTTACAAGATTCAGTTTTACAGGACTCAGCTTTACAGGACAGTGCAATGCAATCAGTCGCAGGCTTCGGCCAGGATAAGAAAAAGTGGGTGCGCGCGGGTGTTGCCGTGGCAGTCGTTGTTTTCCTGCTGCTCGTGCTGGTGGGATGGTATTGGAGCCGCGAGCCGGACGATCTCGATATCGATGCGCTGGCGGCGCAATACGGCGCGTCCACCGACATCACGGGCGTGTACACCACGGTCGCGCTGATCGGCGTGGCGGAAACGCTGCTGGAAAAATCGGGCGGCTACATCAGCAACGACCTGATGCCACCCGGCGTGTGGCTCGACAATATGCCCAACTGGGAGTTCGGTGTGCTGGTTCAGGTGCGCGATTTTTCCAAGGCCATGCGCGACCGTTTCAGCCGCTCCCAATCGCAGTCCACCGAAGATCCCAATCTGTCGCTGGCCGAGCCGCTGTTCAATTTCGACAACGAAAGCTGGATGCTGCCCACCACCGAGTCGGAGTACCGCAACGGCATCAAACACCTGAAAAGCTATCTTGCGCGGCTCGCCGACGACGATCAGTTCAACGCCCAGTTCTACGCCCGTTCCGACAACCTGCGCTTCTGGCTGTCCACGGCGGAAACCCGTCTCGGCAGTCTCTCCCAGCGCCTCAGCGCCAGTGTGGGCCAGCGGCGCCTCAATACCGATCTCGCCGGCGACAGTTCGGGCGACGCCTCGACGCAGTCGGGAGAACAGTTGATCAAAACACCCTGGAACGAACTGGACGACGTGTTCTACGAAGCGCGTGGGACGACCTGGGCGCTGATCCAGATTCTGCGCGCCATCGAACAGGACTTTCAGGTGATTCTGGACAAGAAGAATGCCAGGGTGAGCCTGCAGCAGATCATCCGCGAGCTGGAGGGCACCCAGAAGCCCCTGCGTAGCCCGATCATTCTCAACGGCAGCGGTTTTGGCATGATGGCCAACCACTCGCTGGCCATGGCCTCTTACATCAGCCGCGCTCACGCGGCCATCATCGACCTGAGGGAGCTGTTGGCGCAGGGGTGAGTGAGCTATAAGCCGTAAGCTTTAAGCTGGGCTACCCCTGGCTCAGTGGTTTCGCGGGCTTCGCCGTCGTACCAATTGTTGGAAGAACCCTGCTTAAAGCTTGGGGATTACTGCGCCTTACGACAGCGAGTCGATGATCCCGCGATACTGGGATAGGGGTAGGCGCGGTCCGAACTGTCCCACCACGGCGGCCGCCGCCAGGCAGCCCAATTCGCCACTGCGCTTGAACGTCATGCCCTGCGACAACCCGTAGAGGAACGCCCCCGCGAACATGTCGCCTGCGCCATTGGTATCGATGGCGGTGATGGCGCGTCCGGGAATGGTGAAAAGCTCGCTGCCGTTGTGAACCAGCGCGCCGTCGGCACCCAGGGTGATGGCGTAGTGCTCGGCGTGCTGCGACATCTCTTCGCTGGCATCCTTCAGATTGTCGGCGCCGGTCCAGAGCAGCGCCTCGTCGCGGTTGCAGAACAGCATGTCGATCTTATTGCCGATGATGTCGCCGAGCTCCTTGCGGAAATTGCGCACGATGCCGGGGTCCGACAGGCTGATGGCGACTTTCACACCGTTGGCCTGGGCGTGCTTGCGGGCGCTGATGGCCGCGGCCCTGCCCGATTCGGACGTGGCCAGATAGCCCTCGATGTAGATGTATTCCGAGGCAGCGAGGGCGTCCAGGTTGAGGTCGGCGTCGCTCAGTGTTTCACTGATGCCCAGAAAGGTGTTCATCGACCTCTCGGCGTCGGGCGTGATCAGCACCAGACATTTGCCGGTGGTGCCCTCGGGCAAGGTATCTGGCGTGGAGAACTCGACTCCCGCCTCGCTCAGGTCGTTGAGGTAGAACTGGCCGTTCTCGTCATTGGCGACACGACCGCAGAAGAAGGCGCGCGCACCAAATGCGCTCACAGCGATGATGGTATTGGCTGCGGAGCCGCCACTGGCGCGCCGCGAGGCCGTGAGGTGGTCTTTCAGATAGTCGAGCACCTCGGCCTGGCGCGCTTCATCCACCAGAGTCATCAGGCCCTTGTCGACGGCGAGATTGTCGAGATCGGCATCGGCAACTTCGATTTCGGTATCCACCAGAGCGGCACCCATGGCAAAGACATGATATTTTCTATTCATTACTGCACCTGTTTTGTCGTGGCCTTATTATCGCCCGAAATAAAGGCGCTGAACACCGAGGGGGTGGGCGGTTGTCTTGCCCCGCTTCACAAGGGAGAATGGCGCCCCTGATTAACGGGCTTCGTGGAGTGTGCGATTGACCAGACCCAGAACCAAGGCCAAGGCTGGCGGCAGGCGCAAGAAAACCAAGGCGACCAAAGGCGGTCATCAGGTGCTGTTGCGGCGTCTCGCCATATGGCTGGGCGTGTGGATAGTGCTCGGTGGCGGCGTCGCAGTGCTGGTGCTCGACAGCATCGTGCGCGCCAAATTCGAGGGCGCCAAGTGGGCGCTGCCGGCGCATGTGTACGGCCGTGCGCTCGATCTCTATCAGGGGCAGTCGCTGACGGTGGCGCGCCTGCGCTGGGAACTGGAGCAACTCGGATACCGCGCGGTCCCCAATGTGGTGGCGCCCGGCCAATATCGGGCGGCAGGCTCGCAGGTCGAGCTCTATACCCGGCCTTTTCTGTTCTGGGATGGCGAAGAACTAGGCAATCACCTGATGCTGGGCTTCGCCAACGGCAGGATCAGCAGCCTCCAGGGTAAAAGCCAGCCTCTGGATGTGGTGAGGCTCGAGCCCATGTACATCGGCGGAATCTACCCCGATCACCAGGAAGACCGGGTGCTGGTGGCGCTCGCGGACATGCCCGGACACCTCGTCGATGGGCTGCTGGCGGTGGAGGACCACAACTTCCACGACCATTTCGGTATTTCCTTCAAGGGCATCGCCCGCGCCATGGTGTCCAACATCATGGCGGGCGAGACCGTTCAGGGTGGCAGTACCGTCACCCAGCAGCTGGTGAAGAACTTCTACCTCAACCAGAACCGCAATCTGCTGCGCAAGGGCACAGAGGCGGTGATGGCGGTGTTGCTGGAGATCCACTACAGCAAGGAGGAAATCCTCGAAACCTATCTCAATGAGGTCTACCTGGGCCAGGCGGGCAAGCGCGCGATCCACGGTTTCGGTCTGGCCAGCCGCCATTATTTCCGCCAACCGGTCGGCGAGCTGGATATTCATCAGGCCGCGCTGCTGATCGGCATGGTCAAGGGCGCTTCTTTCTATGATCCCTGGCGCAATCCGGAACGGGCGAAAACAAGGCGCAATCTTGTCATCGACGTGATGGCGGAGCGCGGTGTGATCAGCGTCGAAGACGCGGTCGCCGCCAAGGCGAAAGCGCTGGGGGTGTCGGCGTCGCCGGGCACTACCACCAACCGCTATCCCGCCTATCTGCAACTGGTGCGCGAGCAATTGCGCAAGGAATATCAGGAGAAAGACCTCAAGTCGGCCGGGCTGCGCATCTTCACCCACTTCGATCCCCAGGTGCAGAACCAGGTGGAAAAAAGTGTCTCCGGGGTAGTCGGTCGCCTCGAGAAAGGCTACAAAATCCAGAGCGGCGCGCTGGAGGCAGCTTCTGTGGTGCTGCGCATCGGCACCGCCGATGTACTGGCTTTAGTGGGAGGCCGAAACACCACTTACGCAGGCTTCAATCGCGCGGTGGATGCGCGCCGCCAGGTGGGCTCCACCATCAAGCCCGCGGTCTATCTGGCGGCCCTCGAACGGCCACAGCAGTACACGCTGAGCACCCTGGTCGATGACAGCCCCTACCGCTATCGGGCGCCCAATGGCACGGTGTGGGAGCCGCAGAACTACAACCGCCGCAGTGAAGGCGTGGTGCCGCTCTACCACGCCTTTGGCAACTCTCTCAATCAGGCCACGGCGCGGCTCGGTATGAACATCGGTCTGCCGGCGGTGACCAGTGTAGTGCGCCGCCTCGGCTACGAAGGGCCGCTGCAGGAACTGCCGTCGATGCTGCTCGGCACCACGAGCATGTCGCCCATGGAAGTGGCGGGCATGTACCACACCATTGCCGCCGACGGCTTTTATACGCCGCTGCGCACCATCAGCGCCGTGTACACCGCCGACAACCGGCCGCTGCGGCGCTACCCGTTCGAGACCGAGCAGCGTTTCAGCCCGCAGGCGATGTACCTTCTCCAATACGGGATGCAGGTGGTGATGAAGGAAGGCACTGGCCGCAGTGCCTACAACAAGCTGCCCTCGCACGTTGCGGTGGCCGGCAAGACCGGCACCACCAACGATCAGCGCGACAGCTGGTTCGCCGGTTTCAGTGGTGAGTATGTGGGCGTGGTGTGGATCGGTCGCGACGACAACGGCAAGATGCCCCTCACCGGCGCCACCGGTGCGCTCCAGGTATGGTCTGATATCATGGCCGGTATGGAGACCTCATCGCTGGCGGCGCGCCCACCGCAGGGCATCAGCTCGCACTGGGTCGAGACCGCGACGGGGCTGTTGAGCAGCGAGGGTTGCGCGGGTACTCGCTACCTGCCCTACATCGATGGCAGCGAGCCCAAGCAGACGAGCGCCTGTTATCGCGACGGGAGTGGCGATGTGATGCTGGATTGGATCAGGAACAAGCTGGGCTTATGAAACTCATCAAATCCCCGTGGAAGCTGCTCGCGCTGCCTGTGCTGTGCATACTGCTGCCAGCCTGTGCGCCGATGGCGCCGGTGCCCACCGAAACCTCGGTTCCCGAGCCTTTGCCGCCCCCGGTGGTCGAGGAGGAAAAAAAGCCCGAGCCACCCCCCGCGCCCCCGGAGCCTCCCAAGGAAACCAGCTCGGCGGTCAATTCCCTGCTCGACCGGGGCTGGAACTTCTATCGCAATGACAACTTCGAGGCGGCGCTGAGCGTCGCGGAGCGTGCGCAGCGCATCGATCCGCGCAGTGCCGAAGTTTATCTGTTGATGGCCAGCGCGCGCTTCTCTCTCTATCAGGTGGACGTCGCCGAGCAACTGGCCCGGCGCGGCCTGGCGCTGGCCGGCAGCGGCACCGTGGTGGGAAACCAGTTGCAGTCGCTATTGGCGAGGATCAGCGCGGGGCGCTAGTCATGTGCCGATTTGGTCCTGTCGGGTTTTCGTAGGTTGGGCTGAGGAACGAAGCCCAACAGTTCTGGCATTGCCGTATCTCATGCTTGTTGGGCTTCGTTCCTCAGCCCAACCTACAACCTTAGCTCAGACTCACCAGCTTGAAACTGCCGCTGTGCAGTACCGTTTCCACATGGAGGAAGCGGTTGCGCGCGAGCTGCTCCAGCGGTACGAAGGCGTTGACCACGAACAAGGCGCGGCCCCCTGGGGCTAATAGCCGCCGGGTACTGGCGAGGAATTTTTCCGTCAGGCCTCTGTCGTGCTGAAAGCCTTGATGAAAGGGCGGGTTGCAGAGAATGATCTGGAATGGCCCGGCAATGGCAGCGGCGCAGTCATCGGCAACGACGCGACCGGCGATGCCGTGGGCCTTGAAATTGTGTTCGCAGGCGAGCAGCGCTGCCGCACAGTTGTCTGTGGCGGTGATGTGAAAGTTGCGCAGCGAACTTGCAGCAAGGCTCAGGTAGCCGTAGCCGCAACCGAGATCCAGCAGTGTCGCCCCACCTTCGGCGCCAGCCAGAAAGTCTGGCAGGTAGTGCGCCAACAGCGCGCTGCCGGCATCCACCTTGTCCCAGCCGAACATGCCGGGCTTGCTGAATACCGGCTTGTCGTGAAGGGTGCTGATTTCCCGCAGCCGGTCATATTCGCGATCATCTAGAGCGTCTTCACCTGTTTGTTCTGCCGCGGATGCGCGTGCGGTCAGCAGGTATTGGTTGCCGTGTTTGTCCAGCCGCGCCGGGGCGCCGAACAGGGCACCGATAGTCTTGGCGAATGTCTTGATGCCCTCCTGCTTGCCGCCCGCGATCAGCAGTTCGCCGCCCGCTGCCAGCAGGCGGCGGCTTTGGTTGGCGATATGATGGACCACAGCCTTTTCCTTCGACAGGCGGTAGAGGATGCGTGCGGGAGGCCTCGCCTGCCAGGGGCCGAAATCAAAATCGGAAAACACGCTGTGCAGGCCGGCGCGCGAGGCCCTGGTGGCGACGTCGTGGCGGTTGCTGAGCACCTCCACATGGTCGGCGAGCGCGCCAAAAGGAAAGTCGATGCAGTTTTCGTCCGCGACCAGCAGCTGCGGCGCGGCACTGCTGCCGGCCGCGTTCAGCAGCAGGGAATGGTAATTCTCCATCGGCTCAGCGCGCGAGCAGCCTTGCCGCCTCGACGGCGAAATAGCTGAGGATACCATCGGCACCGGCGCGCTTGAAAGCCAGCAGAGACTCCAGAATCACTTGCTCGCGACTGAGCCAGCCATTCTCGAAAGCCGCTACATGCATGGCGTATTCGCCGCTCACCTGGTAGACGAAGGTGGGGGCGCCGAGCTCTCGCTTGACGCGGCTGACGATGTCCAGGTATGGCATGCCGGGTTTGACCATGATCATGTCCGCACCTTCGGCGAGGTCTTGTGCGCATTCGTGAATGGCTTCGTCGCCGTTGGCCGGGTCCATCTGGTAGGTGAATTTGTTGCCGCCCTTGAGGTTGCCGGCAGAGCCCACCGCATCGCGAAACGGACCGTAGTAGCTCGACGCATACTTGGCGGAATAGGCGAGAATCTTGCAGTTGGGGTGGCCGTTGTCTTCCAGCGTCTCCCGTATGGCTCCAATGCGGCCGTCCATCATGTCCGAGGGCGCCACGATATCGGCGCCGGCCTCGGCGTGGGACAGCGCCTGCTTGACCAGCACCTCCAGCGTGGCATCGTTGAGCACGTAACCATCGTCGTCGATGATGCCGTCCTGGCCGTGGGTGGTGAAAGGGTCGAGGGCCGCATCGGTGATCACGCCGAGTTCGGGCAGGGCGTCCTTCAGCGCTTTCACGGCGCGCTGGGCGATGCCGTCCGGATTGTAGGCTTCTTCGCCGTGCAGCGACTTGTGCTCCGGGGGGGTGACCGGAAACAGCGCCAGCGCGGGAATGCCCAGGGCCGCGCACTCGCGGGCTTTGTTGACCAGGAGGTCGATCGACATGCGCTCCACGCCGGGCATGGAAGGCACGGGCTCGCGGCGATCGCTGCCGTCCAGCACGAACACCGGGTAAATGAGGTCGTCGGGAGACAGGGTTGATTCCCTGACCAGACGGCGGATAAAGTCGTGGCTGCGATTGCGGCGCATCCGCGTCAGCGGGTAGGGCCCGCGATGATATGAAAAAGCCATGAAATCTCCGTTACTCGAAGGCCTGCGATCGCGCAATGATACGGAAAAAACCATAACGATGCAGACTGATGATACGGTCTGCTCCACTTGAGGATATGCCCATGACCATCGCCTTCACCTGTGTTCTGATCGCCATCCTGCTGCCTTACGGCCTCACCTATTACATGAAGAGCGGCCTGATCAAAAACGGTACTTTCGATAACCGGGCGCCGCGCGCCCAGCTCGCGCAGCTGGAAGGGCCGCGCAGACGGGCACTGTGGGCACATGACAACAGCTATGAGTCGCTGCCCGCGTTCATCGCCGCGGTGATCATTGCCCACCTTGCCGGGGCCAGTCAGCAGGTGGTGGACATATTGGCGGTGATCTACCTGGTGAGCCGTATCTTATACATTGCCTGCTACATCAAGGACTTGGCGACGGCCCGCAGCCTGGTGTGGGGGATTGGCTTTTTCGCCATTCTGGGAATGTTCATCGCCGCTTATTGATGATTGTCGACGCGGAATGCGAAGCGCCAGTCTGTCGCGCGCCACAGGCTGGCCGTCACCAGCACATGCAGGCACAGCAGCAGGGTGAAATTCCAGGCAAAGGCGTTGTTGACGCGCTCATAGAGCGCCGGATCGGTAAAGCCGATCAGCACGTTGGCCAGGCCCAGCAATAGATCCGCAAACATCAGGATCGCCATACTGTGCAGGCGCCTGGCACAGCGGGTGCGCAAGCGCGGGATCTGGTGTGCGAGCCAGGTGATCAACAGCTGTGCGAAAAAGGTGAAACCGAAGAAGGCCAGCACGCCGGTATGGCGCTGCTGACGATATTCGGGCCCGATGGCGCCCAGCATCAGCGCGTAGAAGATCAGGCCCACCGACGCCAGCACACCGAGCCCGATCAGTGCAGCGAGCCAGCCCCGGTGCTGCGATCCCAATGTTTTCAGCCAGCGGGCGTTGAGCAGCCAGTAGGCCATCAATACCATGGCGGCGGGAATCATCAAACCCTTGAAGACATAGTAGGCGGGGGACACCCGGCCGGTGGCGCTGATGGATGTGCAACTGTCGAGGTAGGGAAAACACCAGGGCACCTGGCCGTGACTGGCTGCCAGCAGGTAGGTGATGTTGATGCTCAACAGTGGCAGAAGGCCTGCTGCGTATGCGAGGGGATAGAGGCGCATGACGCGTGCCCCCGGCTCAGTTGAGCCGGGAAAAGACCCGTTCCGCGGCGTCCAGCGTGCGCGCGATGTCGTCATCGCTGTGGGCCGCCGACAGGAAGCCCGCCTCGTAGGCTGCTGGCGCCAGGTAAACCCCTTCCTCCAGCATGCCGTGGAAAAAACGTGCGAAGCGGGCGGTGTCGCAGGCCATGACCTGCTGATAGTTTGCGACCGATTCGGCATCGGTGAAAAATACGCCGAACATGGAGCCTACGTGATTGCTGGTCATGGCAATGCCCGCCGCGTCCGCACGTGCGCGCAAACCCGCGACCAGGGTGTCCGTCTTGGCGAACAGGGCATCGTGAAAGCCGGGTGCCAGCACCAGCTCCAGGGTCGCGAGCCCGGCTGCCATCGCCACCGGGTTGCCGGACAGGGTGCCCGCCTGGTAGACGGGGCCGAGGGGCGCGAGCTGCTCCATGATGTCGCGCCTGCCGCCGAAGGCGCCCACTGGCATGCCGCCACCGATCACCTTGCCGAGGGTGATGAGGTCGGCTGCGATGTCGTAACGGCCCACGGCGCCGTCGCGGGCGACCCGGAAGCCGGTCATGACTTCGTCGATGATGAGCAGCGCGCCGCTGGCAGTGCAGCATTCCCGCAAGGTTTCGAGAAAGCCCGGCGCAGGGGGTATGCAGCTCATATTGCCGGCCACGGGTTCGACGATGATGCACGCGATCTGCGCGCCGAGACTGGCAAACAGTTCACGCACGCCGGCGCTGTCGTTGTAGGTGAGGGTGATGGTGTGGTCCGCCAGTGCCGCCGGCACACCGGGGGAACTGGGTATGCCGAGCGTCAGCGCGCCCGAGCCGGCCTTCACCAGCAGAGAGTCGCTGTGACCGTGGTAACAACCTTCGAATTTGACGATCTTGTCTCGCCCGGTAAAACCGCGCGCCAGGCGAATGGCGCTCATGGTGGCTTCGGTGCCGGAGTTGACCATGCGCACCATATCCAGGCCGGGCACCGCCGCACACAGGGTTTCAGCGAGGCGAGTTTCCAGTTCGGTGGGCGCGCCAAAGGTCAGCCCTCTGTCCAGTTGAGCGCGAATGGCGTCGAGTACGGCGGGGTGGCCGTGGCCGAGAATCATGGGTCCCCAGGATTGCACATAGTCGATATAGGCTCTACCATCGGCATCGTATATCTGCGACCCGACTGCGCGCTCGAAAAATAACGGCGTGCCGCCCACGGCGCGAAATGCCCTGACAGGCGAATTGACACCTCCGGGGATATGCTTTTGGGCGGATTCAAAAAGGGTATCTGACATACTCATGGCGAACTCCTGTGCAACCGGACATCATTATCACGGTAACGTCGTCGTCTTGCCACCAGGGGACTACAGTCAGCCGCCGCGACACGTCGGCGGATTGATGCCACGCCGATTTCGGATCTTCTGCGGATAATTAAAATCCTGCACGGTTCGGCAGGGTTTTTGCCATATTGCGAAAAAAAACAGCTGAGACGCCACAGTGCGTTTGCTCAGGTACGGTTTCAACTTGCCCAGGGATTCTCAAGATGGTTATAGCGTTGATCGCTCTCTTTGTCATTGGTTATGCGGCCATTGTTTTCGAACATCCATTGCGGATAAACAAAACCGTGCCGGCATTGCTGACGGGTGTGCTGATGTGGGCGCTGTGGGCGATGATGGACAACGGCAGGGTCGGTGCGGAGTTCGAGCACCACCTCTATGACATCGCCCAGATTCTGTTCTTCCTGCTGGGCGCGATGACCATCGTCGAGCTGATAGACGCCCACCAGGGCTTCAAGGTCATCACCAACCGGGTGACGACCAAGGATGCCCGCAAACTGATGTGCATAACCTGCGTCGTGACCTTCTTCATGTCGGCGGTGCTGGACAACCTGACTACCGCCATTGTCATGGTGTCCTTGCTGCGCCGCCTGATCCATGATGACCGCCAGCGCCTGATTTATGTGGGAATGGTGGTGGTTGCCGCCAATGCGGGGGGCGCCTGGTCACCCATCGGCGACGTCACCACCACCATGCTGTGGATCGGCGGGCAGGTTTCCGCACTGGGCATCGTCAAGATGGTGTTCATTCCCAGCGTTGTATGCACCCTGGTTCCCTTGCTGCTGGTGATGTTCAAGCTCAAGGGCGAAGTGACCCGCAATGAATACGACACCGAGATGGCCTTCGAGCAGGAGGAGATCCGCGGCAGCCGGCAGATGTTCTTCATTGGTGTCACCATGCTTCTCTTCGTGCCGGTGTTCAAGACACTGACGGGATTGCCGCCCTTCATGGGCATGATGCTGGGGCTCGCCGTGGTATGGGGGGCATCCGAGCTGATCCATATCGACAAGACCGAGGAAGAGAAAAAGCCCTACACCGCGATTCATGCCCTGTCGAAGATAGACACCTCGGCGATCCTGTTTTTTCTGGGTATTTTGCTCGCGGTCAGCACCCTGCAGGGCATCGGGGTGCTCGCCAGTCTCGCCGCTTATATGGACGAGAGCATTGGAAATCTCGATCTCATCGCGGTGGCCATCGGCTTGATGTCTGCCATCGTGGACAACGTGCCGCTGGTGGCGGCAGTACAAAAAATGTACAGCTTCCCCCTGGATGACAACATGTGGTTGCTGGTGGCCTATACGGCGGGTACCGGCGGCAGCTGTCTGATCATTGGCTCCGCCGCCGGCGTGGCGCTGATGGGCATGGAGCGGATCAACTTCTTCTGGTACATGAAGAACATTTCCGGTCTCGCGCTGGCCGGTTACCTGGCGGGTGCCGGTGTGTATATCCTCATGGCCTCCTGAGCGGGGTCAGAAGGGTTTGACCACCACCAGAATGACGATGCCTACCAACATCAGCACCGGCACTTCGTTGAACCAGCGATAGAAGACATGGCTTCTGGTGTTGGCGTCGTTGCGAAACTTCTTCATGTAATAGAGACAGAAGTGATGGTAGATGATGAGCAGCACCACCAGCGTGATCTTGGCGTGGAACCAGCCGGAGCTGAAGTAGTATCGTGGTGACAGCGCGACCAGCCAGCCGCCAAAGAACAGCGTCGCGATCATCGCCGGGGTGGCGATGCCGCGGGAGAGCTTGCGCTCCATTACCTTGAAGCGTTCCTTGCTGATCTCGTCCTCGGACATGGCGTGGTAGACGAACAGCCTCGGCAGGTAAAAGATCGCCGCGAACCAGCAGATCACGCTGATCAGGTGAAAAGCCTCGACCCATGCGTACATCGTATATCCTCCTGTTATGTTTGCTGAAACCCTGGTGCCGGAAATGAGCTGGGCGTCATTGTAGCGGACTGGCTCCGGCTGTGCTGGCGCGCAGAAGTCGAAGTTGGCAATCTCGCCGGGACGGAACGATAATCGAGCTAAACCCCCTACAGGTAGTGAGGTCGTGTGATTGCGAAATGGATGGTTGGCCGGCGGCGGCTCTGGATCGCCGGGGGCCTGATTTTCCTTGTCGCAGGCGTTGCCGGGTTCGCCCTGGGAAGCAGGATTTACAGCGAAGCCATGGCGGATTACCGGGCGATGGAGCGAACCTTGCGGGAGAACCGTGCCCTGCTGGAGGCGAAGGACCAGGAGCTGGCGAATCTGCAGATCGCCGACAAGGTCAATCGCCTTACCCAGGAGAACCTGCGCGAGAAGGTCAGCGATCTCCAGACCGCGCTGGTGAAGCTGGAAGGCGAGGTGTATCTCTACAAGAATCTGGTGGAGGATGACGAGGCGGAGCTGGGGCTCAACCTGGAAAGTCTCACGCTGTATCCCGCCCTGGATGAAAACGCCTACAACTACAGGATCGTGGTGCGCCGAAAGGCAGTGCTGGGTCAGACCATCGATGCCTCCCTGTCTCTGACCATCGAAGGCAATGTCGCGGGAGCTCCTCATTCGCTGGCGTTCAACGAAGCCGATCCGCACATCAACGAGCATTCGGTCGCCATTCGCTTCAAGTATTTCAAGGTGCTTCAGGGCACCTTTGTGCTGCCGGACGGTTTCGTTCCCGAAAAGGTCGTACTGTCGCTCTACGAGCAAGGCAAGACGGGCTCGCTGGTGATCCGCGAGCTGCCGTGGCGGGTGCTGACATTCTGAAAAGGCGCGGCATCGTGAAAACCGTGCTAGAATACCCGAGCTTGTTACTTGGTTATTGTTTGAGTTGTATAGGGTGGATTATGTCCGTCGTCGAAGCCTTTGTTCCCTCTGCGTTGCAGGTGACTCCCGCCGCCATCGCCAAAATCCGTTCCCTGGTGGAGGAGGAGGACAATCCTGATCTCAGGTTGCGCGTGTTCGTCACGGGCGG
This sequence comes from uncultured Porticoccaceae bacterium, assembly GCA_964469165.1. GTDB lineage: Bacteria > Pseudomonadota > Gammaproteobacteria > Pseudomonadales > Porticoccaceae > CAYXXZ01. The sequence continues at coordinate 5,099 of CAYXXZ010000041.1, read as the reverse complement.
CGGTTGCTCGGGTTTCCAGTACGGCTTCTCCTTTGACGAGGAAGTGGCCGAGGATGACACCATCATCGACAGCGATGGCGCGGCAGTGCTTGTCGATGCCCTCAGCATCCAGTACCTGCAGGGTTCCGTGGTGGACTATCAGGTGGGCCTGGAAGGCTCGCGATTCACGGTGACCAATCCCAACGCCACCACCACCTGTGGTTGTGGCGCATCCTTCTCTCTTTGATTCAGGCACCCAACAGAGCCTTCATTTGCGCGATCTGCTGCGCTGAATAGCGCGGCACCCGGGTGTCGATGGTGTTTTCCAACACCCGGCAGACGGTGTCGAGCACGGCGACGCGCGCATGCCATTTGTATTCGCCGGCAATGACGAACCAGGGCGCATGAGGGCCGTGAGTGCGATTCAGCATGTCCTCGTAAGCCTTCGTATATTCTTTCGCCCTGGCGCGATTGCGCAGATCTTCATCGCTGAGCTTCCAGTGCTTGGACGGGTCGTCGAGGCGCTCCAGATAACGTTTCAGCTGTTCTTTCTGGCTGATGTGCAGCATCAGTTTGACCACTGTGATGCCGTCGTCGGCGAGCGCTTTCTCGAAATCGGCGATTTCCTTGTAGGCCCGTTGCCATTCCTGGGTGGTGGCGAATCCTTCGACGCGCTCAACCAGCACGCGCCCATACCAGCTGCGATCAAAAATGGCGATGCGCCCTTTCTGGGGTAAGCGCCGCCAGAAGCGCTGGAGGTAGTGTTCGCGCTGTTCGCTGGCATCCGGCTTTCCGATGGGGTGGACCTGGTAAGCACGCGGGTCGAGCTTTTCGGTGAGGCGACGAATGGCGCCACCCTTGCCGGCGGCGTCCCAGCCTTCGAGAACGATCACGGCACGCTGGCCGTTGTGGTGACAGGCGTTCTGCAGGCCGACCATCTGCTTTTGCAGCTGCTTGAGGCGTTCCTGGTATTGCTCCTCGTCGTTGAATTGCACATTCAGGTCGACGAGATCGAGCTGAAATTTGCTCATATATCTGGCTCCCAGAGAATCTCAAGCGTAGTAGATGCCGCCCAGTATCGCGTCCCGCCGCGCACCGGTGACGCTGGCGAGACTTCCGGGCAGGCGGTTGATGGTCTGGTGAGCGAGCCAGGCAAAGGCCGCACCCTCGATGTGGCGCGGATCGAGTCCGAGAGCGGCGGTTGTGAATATTTGTGTGTTGGGGAGCGCGTCTGCCAAATCTTTCACAAGCTGGCTGTTGAACGCACCGCCGCCGCAGAGATAGATCTCGCCGGGAATGCCGCCAGCGGGTAGCTGCGTGAGTCCGTGCGCGATGCTTGCGGCACTGAAGCGGCACAGCGTGGCCTGGACATCGACGCTGCTGGGCGGTTCGTCCAGCGCCGCAAGCAGCCCGTCGAGCCAGCGCAGGTTAAAGGTTTCCCGGCCCGTGCTCTTGGGGGGCAGGCGGGTCAGATAGGGCTCGCCGAGCAGTCTGGCGAGAAGGGCGTCATCGACGCGTCCCGAGGCGGCCCAGTCTCCTCGATCATCGAAAGGTTTGTTTAGGTGGCGCTCGATCCAGCCGTCCATCAGGCAGTTGCCGGGGCCGGTGTCGAAACCGATCACCGGCGCATCGCTGCCGGCATGGGGCAGATAGGTGATGTTGGCGATGCCGCCGATGTTGATGACCGCCCGATCGTTGGTCGGATGGCGAAATACGTGCTGATGGAAAGCGGGCACCAGGGGAGCACCCTCGCCACCGAGCGCCATGTCCTTGCGGCGGAAGTCCGCCACGGTGGTGATACCGGTGATGGCTGCGATGGTACCGGGGTCGCTTATCTGGAGGCTGAAGTGGCGTGTCGGATCACTCGGGTTGGGGCGATGGCGAATGGTCTGGCCGTGGCTGCCGATGGCAGTGATATCGTTTGAGGTCAGGTCTTGTCTGTCGATAAGGGCAAGAGCCGTGTCGGCGAACAACATGCCGAGGCGGCGATCGGTGGCGCCAAGCAGGTCGATGTGGTCCGCGCCGGGCTGGCTCAGGCGCATCAGGTCGGCGCGCAGATCGTCCGGCATGAGTTGTGCCAGAGAACCTTCGACGGTGCAGCGGTTGCCCGCCACGGCGAGCAACACGGCATCCACCGCATCCATGCTGGTGCCGGACATCAGTCCGATATAAAGCAACTCCCGGGTCATGGCCGAGCCACTATTGCGACAGCGCGGCCACCTGGATTTCCTGGAGGGTCTTGAACTGTGCGAGCAGAGGTAAGGTTTGTTCCTGGAAACGAGCCATCTCGGATTTCGGGATGAGCTCCGCCTGGGCAACCTTGACCGTGCGCGGATTGGTGTGCACGCCGTTGATGAGAAACTCGTAGTGCAGGTGCGGGCCGGTGGCATAGCCGGTGGAGCCCACGGTGCCGATCACCTGGCGCTGGGAAACTTTCTGCCCGGTTTTTACGGAGATCTTGTGGAGGTGCAGGTAGCGGGTGGTGTAAGTGTCGCCATGCTGAATGTAGACGTAATTGCCGTTGGCTTTTGTATAGCCCGACTTGACGACCTTGCCATGGCCCGCAGCATATACCGGTGTGCCGGTTGGCGCGGCGTAGTCGACGCCGCGGTGGGGGCGGCGCACCTTGAGAACTGGATGCAGGCGATTGGGGTTGTAGTTGGAGCTTACGCGGGTGAAGTCGAGGGGCGCTTGCAGGAAGGCCTTTTTCATCGGTTGACCTTCGGGGGTGTAGTACTCGGCCTCGCCATCGGCATTGACGTAGCGCACCGCCTCGTAGGTTTTGCCCTGGTTGGTGAACTCTGCGCCGAGAATGGTGCCGGTGCCCACTTTTTTGTTGTCGATGAACTGATCTTCAAAGAGCACGCTGAAGGTGTCGCCCTTGTGAATATCGAGGGCGAAGTCGATGTCCCAGCCGAACATGTTGGCGATCTGCATGATCTGGGCGTGGCTCAGACCGGCTTTGACACCGTCGAGGAAGAGAGAGTGTTGAATGGTGACGTGCTTGAAAGCGGATGCGGTCTCGGGTTCGCGCAACAGCTTTTCGCCCACATAACCGTCTGGCGTAGGTGCATAGCGGAAAGATTCCAGCGGCGAGCGCTCGTATACGACCTCTGTGATCAGGTGGTTTTCATCCAGAACCACGGAAATGGTTTCGCCGGGATTGAGACGTTTGAGCTCGTCGGCGTATTCGTTGGCATTGACGACTGCATAAAGGTCGGCGGCGCTAAGCGACATTCTCTTGAAAATTCCCGACAGGTTGTCTCCGGAGCGAACCTTTTCATCCAGCTGAATATACTCGGGCTCGCTGGCGGCCTCGAGCTGGATGGGGTCGAGTTCGGCAAGAGAAGGCATGATGTCGATCTGGGGGAGCAACTCGAGAAGCTCTTCCTTCTTGCGCGCTTTTTCCAGGCTGCTTTCCTTGTAGGCGGAAACATTTTCCGACGGCGCGAAGACAAGTACCGCGACAGTAAGAGCGGCGACGGCGCTGGCGGCGTAGAAATGTGTCTTTGGCAGGCTGCTGGCAAAGAGGTCTTCCCAGAAGCTGGGGTGGTGTGGCTTTTGCGGTGGCATGAGCTACTCTGATTTATGCGGGTGCAGACAAGAAAGGCCGTAATGTATAACAAAAGAAAGTCCTCGCCCACCCTTGGTGAAGGCTGTTTCCGGGTATGTTTGTTTTTGGGTGGGAATTCGGTATCGTTTGCGCTCTTTTTTGGACCGAGTGTGAAGATATGACACAAGCAGCGCTGATTGCCGACCTACAGGCGCGCGGATTGATCGCTCAGATGTCTGGCGATGGCGAGTTCGAAGCGCACTTGGCGCAACCTCGTACACTCTATTGTGGCTTCGATCCCACAGCGGACAGTCTTCATATCGGCCACCTCGTGCCGCTGCTGATGCTGCGCCGTTTTCAGTTGGCGGGGCACCGCCCTATCGCCTTGGTGGGTGGCGCCACCGGTTTGATCGGCGACCCCTCGTTCAAGGCGCAGGAGCGCCGTCTCAATACGGCGGATGTCGTCGCGCAATGGACCGATCGCATCCGCGGGCAGGTGAGTCGCTTCATCGATTTCGATTGTGGCGCCAATTCGGCGGAGGTCGTCAACAACCTCGACTGGATGGGCGAGATGTCCGCGCTCGATTTTCTGCGCGGTGTGGGCAAGCACTTTTCCGTCAATGCCATGATCAACAAAGAGTCGGTCAAGCAGCGCCTGGAGCGGGAAGGCGAAGGTATTTCCTTTACCGAGTTCTCCTACATGCTGCTGCAATCCTTCGACTTTGCCGAGCTCAACCGCCGCTACGATTGTACCGTTCAGGTGGGTGGCTCGGATCAATGGGGGAATATCACAGGCGGTATCGATCTGACCCGGCGGCTGAACGGCAAGGCTGTGTTCGGCATGACGCTCCCCCTGGTCACCAAGGCCGATGGTACAAAGTTCGGCAAAACGGAGGGCGGTGCGGTATGGCTGGATGCGGCGCGTACCTCGCCCTATGCCTTCTACCAATTCTGGATCAACGCCGCCGACGCGGATGTGTACAAGTTTCTGCGCTACTTTACCTTTCTGCCGGTGGCCGAGATCGCCGATATCGAGCGTGCTGATGCCCAGGTGCGGGGGCGCAAATCCGCGCAGGGCATCCTGGCTCGCGAAGTGACACGCTTCATTCACGGTGATGCGGGGCTTTCCGCTGCCGAGCGCATAACTCAGGCGCTGTTCAGCGGTGACATGGAAAGTCTCTCGGAAAACGATTTCGAATCTCTCAAGCAGGACGGGCTGCCCGCCAGCCAGTTGACGGATGTGGAGCTGGCGGCGCCGCTCACCACATTGCTGGCGGATCACGGTGTCGTGAAGTCGGGCAAGCAGGTGAAGGACGCGCTGGGCAATCGCGCCGTCGCAATCAATGGCGAGCTCAAGGGGGCGGAGGACAATGGCAAGGCGGCGGAGTGTTTCAGCGCGGAAAAATCCCGCTACGGTCGCTTTTTCCTGGTGCGTGTGGGCAAGAAAAACTGGCACCTTTTCGAGCGCGCAGCGCCGCTGTAAATATTTTTGTAACAAAAGTGAGTTTCGAGGTTGACAGGTTTGTGTAAGTCGCTAGAATGCGCGCCTCTGCTGACGGGTACTGAG
>CAYXXZ010000040.1:0-26392 GCA_964469165.1 uncultured Porticoccaceae bacterium | reverse complement strand
AAAAAAGTGGCGCAGTACAGATAAGGGCAAGGGGGTCGGTTTAACGGCGCTTACCCTACAAACGGCAATATCACCTTGAAAGAGTACGAGGGCCTGTTGACGTTTCACATAGGTAGCCACAAGATCATGCATGCCATGGCTACCATACTCTCATGGTGACGGCTCAATTTGTCGAGCGGTGAAGCCTCGGGTCGATAATGCTTCAACATAGAAGAAGCGAGCGCTACATTCGACGTGAGGGTCGGCCAATCAAGACCGTCAAGCTGACGTTGTCAGCCCTCGCCCACTTCAAGGCTTTCACGGTGCCACTTTTTTCGGTATTAAGAGCACGAATGTGGTCCCATCCTTGTACGCCGTGGTTGCCACCGACGTGAAAAGCAAATACGGAAGTATTATTCAAATGCCTTTCAGGTCAATGGCTTTGACAACATATTATGCTAATGATACGCCAACAGGGGGGACGCTCTCTCCACGATGTTCTGGCACTCAGTGGCTACAGTTTAAATTGAAACTCGATACCAAACGTCCTGGGAGAGGCGGCGACATATTGATCGCCAATACCAGGCTGTCCCGCCATAAATACGGAGTACTTTTTATTGGTGATATTTTCACCATAAAGGTTTATTCTGTACCGTTCTGTGGGGCTGCTCCAATACAACTGGCTATTGAGTAATCCATAAGATTCTTCAATAAGGCGATTCTCTGGTTCCCAGCTGAAATCATCAGTCCAAAAGTAGTTGATACTACCGCCAAATTCACCATTGTCATTTCTTGCAAATGTAAAATTTGATCCGATATTGAACGTATACTTGGGTGCCTTTACCAAATCATTACCTTCTGGACTACAGATTTCAGATACCGTTGTGCCGTCAGGAGCGCGGCTGTTACAAGTAGTGCTTGGAAATTCCTTATACTCCGTATCCAGGTAAGCAACGCCAAAGACAAGCTCGATATTTTCATGCGCCAGCACCCTCCCCTCTAGCTCAGCGCCAAGGATTTCGGCTTCGCCTGCATTAACAGTAGCATTACCGACGCCGAGGTTGATTGCGGTCTGGAGATTTTTATAATCATTGTAGAATACGCTCGCATTTAGCCGTACCTTGTTATCAAAAAACTGGCTCTTAAAGCCGACTTCATAGCTATCCACCTTTTCCGGGTCGACAGCTATGCCCGTACTTTCAATGAGATTATACGTGCCACTGCGAAAACCCCGGTTATAGGAGCCATACACCATAAAATCGTTGGTTATATCGTATGCTAAAACGGCCCGCCAGGTCCATTCACTCCAGCTTTTTTCACCTTCAGGCGTCGGTAGCGATACGAAAACCTGATTATCTTCGGTAAGAACGTCGGTTCTTCCCGATATCTTTTTCTGATCGTGTATCCACCGAGAACCCAGGGAAAGATGAAGTTGCTCGGTGAGATCAATCGTTGTATCACCAAACAGGGCCCAGGAAGCAGTGTCAATCTTATTAACCATAGCAACACCGGCAGGATTGCCCGTAACGGGATCAGGAAAAGCCATGCCGAAAATATTCAAGCCGCGGGGCCCTGCATAACCGTTTTCATCCTTCATATAGAATACGCCGGTTGTCCAGTGAATTCTTCCGCTGTCAGAAGGCGACTGGATACGCATTTCATGAACAAGGGTTTCAATATCTTGAGCAGCCCGAGCATGCACTAATGGAATCGGAAGACCATCGTTGTCAAATACTGATTTGTATTCAAGCTCTCTGTAAGAGGTCACGCTGATGAAGTCGAATTGCGCAAAGTCATGCTCTATCTTCGCAGAGACCCCCCAGCTATCCACTTCAGCTTTTGCATCAAAATCGCCCTGTACATCATGAAATTCCGGCAGTGCAGTATAGCCACCTGTCCCCACGGAACCTTTTATAAGAGCCCTGTTGTCGCCATCTTCGCGAGTCCAATAATCAGCAATAAAAGTTATCCGCGTGTCGTCTCCAGGTGTAAACAGCCATTTACTTCGGGCAGATTGGGATTTGCTCGCAGTTACATCCTTATTCAAGGTTACATTGTCACCATAACCTTCTCCCTGGTTTTTATAAAATAACGCGATATCACCAGCTATTGTATCTATGAATCCTGTTGCTCCATAAAGTTGTAGTTCCGATGTGTTGTAATTTCCGTAACCGATCTTGCCGGATACAGTAGGTGTCTCGCTTGGGTCATGAGTAATAACGTGGATAAGACCACCAGTTGCGTTTCGCCCAAACAAAGTTCCCTGCGGCCCTTTCAACACCTCTACGCGCTCGATATTATTAAATGCTGGAGGAATGCCTTGAGGGTTTGATATATAAACATCATCATAATAAATTGCGACAGCAGCTTCCTGGCCAGCAGAGGTGTCAAGACTGCCGATGCCACGAATAGTCGCTGTAAAAGTATCAGCCCTTTTTGTCATATTCAAGCCTGGCGTTACCAAGGATAAATTGGTAATGCCTTGTATCCGGGCGTTTTCAAGATCACCGGCTTGAACAGCCGTAACTGAAATTGGTACTGACTGGAGGCTCCCGTCTCTTCTGGTAGCCGTAACTATAATTTCTTCAAGGGCAGACGATCCTTGCGCAATTGCTCCGACAGGTAAAGTGGCGCCGCCCGCGAAAACAGCCAAAAATCCATAGTGATATGCTTTCTTCATAGCTAAAATCCTCTTGCTTTTAATTGGTTATTTTGGAAAACACTTCTCATGAAAAACCGATTCTATATTGGTATTTTTTGAATTGAATGGTTAAATAAGTTTCATTGTGCTCGGGGAGTTTTTCTACCGTATTCTGCAAGCAGGAGGCTTGCCAGTTGTGGTTCAAGCTCTCCCCATTCAATAGTGCCTGCTGCACCAATCAGCAAATCAGAGTGCTCGCCTTTTATATAGCCGTTATATGCCGGAAAAATACTGGAAGTACCAAATGTCAGGCCATATATCTGAAAATAGCGAATCTGCTCGTCCGTTACATTTGGTCCACCATGATCCAGGTAAATTTTCATGAACTCTGACCACGGCATAACTTCTTCAACCTGAGGGCGAACGTAACCCAAATCTTCGGCCGGGTGACCCTCATGACAGAGCTCCCAATCCAGTATCCCCACAATGCGTCCATTGTGAACCAGGTTATTGCGAAGGTTATAGTCGGCATGAACTATGCTCAAGGTATCATCAACAACATTCACGTTGTCGCGAAGCCATGCGTAGGCGGATTCAAGAATGATCGATGACTCAACTTTATTTTTTTTCCACAACGTGTAAAAACGGTCGATCATTTTCAGGGTGCGCTCCCGCGGAACAGCCCCATAAAGGCGATACTCTTCACCAATCTCCGAGACGTCGGCCTGATGGAGCAAGGCGAGATTCATAGCCAAGTCATGAAAAACGTCACTTGCGGCGACACCGAGTTCGGCTACCGTCAACGACCTTCCCGGCAACCGCTCCATAACAACGAACGGCCGATTCTGATCACCAATGTCCTCACCGGCAAACAATGGCCGCGGAACCGGCAATCCTGAACGATGCAGATACTCGAGGATGGAAAATTCGCTGGAAACTGCGTTCCCTACAGTATCAATTTCCCGGTTACGCCGCATGACAGCTTCTTGGGGCCAGTCAGGATGTCCTGTTAGCTGGAGAAAAAAAACCTCCTTGGTATTGACGCCTTTCAGCTGTCTTACTTCAGTCACAGCGATTTCAGGGAGCTTGGGGAAACAGTCCCTTAAATAGCGTGTAATGATTTCGGGTGCAGGAAATGCTTCATCGACGTCAGAAGCAACGGCTGAATCCGAGCGAATAGCATCAAGAGCATCCTGCCTGGCCTGAAGTATATCGAGTTGCAGCATACAGGCTTTTTGTATCAGTTCTTGGGCCATCGCGGATACAGATAGATCGTTACGGTTGCCGGCATTACATTGCAGCGCAAAAATACATTGACTCTGTGCAGACAGCAGTTGCTCGTAGTGCGCGAGTGCCTCTTCTTCAGAAACAGCATCCTTTTCCCTGACAAGCGCGAGAGACCGTGATACCTCAGCGGGCACTTCCACCCCGAGCTCAACCAAGGTAACAATGAACTCTTCCAGCAACGCAGCCTGGTAAGGACGATATTGGGCGAGCAGGCCGGGCATTGACACATGGCGAAACTCAAGGTTTGCCAACAATTCACTGCTTCGCAGCAGAGTAATGCCTTCAATCAAATCACCTGCTGCCAAGCGTGCATGGCCCCTTGGAACAAGATGTTGCCTGATACCCCTGAGGAAAACAGATGGATGTGAATGCATGGATATTGTCCTTTTGGCTGATCAGCACGTCAGGTGGCACTTCACATAGGGGCTGGACGAACTGAGTTCAGCAGGCCAGCCCGCACAACCGATTATTTCAAGGTGCTGATACGGGCGATGCGTTCACGATTGCCAATACCTACCTCTCCATTCCAGTGGAATCTGCAAACAGATTCAGTCAACTGAGTAGCACGGGGCTGTCCGTTTTCCAACTGGGTAAAATCCGTACCGAGTAGTTCGTCGTTAGGTGAAATATATGTTGTAGCTACGGAATGAATCAATTCACATTCAATCCTTTCCATGCCTGATTTTGTTTTTATGACAATCGTAAAATTGCGTATGCTGTCATCCATAAGTGGATCTTTTTCGACGCTCGCAGGTGGAGTATCCAGAGTTGCGACAAACGGGATTTCAACAACTTCAACGATTTCGAGCGGGCTGCCATCATTGCGGAAAATATAGCCATTTCTAATCTCGACATCTTCCATACGAACAGTTTGCGCCATGATTGCCGCCCCGCTTGGGAAATGCATATTGGTCCAGAAGTTGGAAAGTACCGGGCCATAATCTCTCGGACCATGGGAGTGGTCTCGTACCCCTCCGCCATTGATGGGGTAGGTTTTGTCTCGGTATGTGATTTCTCCAGTAACCCGGCAGATTTGCTCCCAATGCCCTGATGCCCAAGGCTGGCCCTCCATAAATTGGTGTAAATCCCACATGGGCGCCGCACCCTCGAAACGGAGAAACAACTTTGCTGGTTCGCTGATGGAGTCAGGGTGCGCGGCGGCCATGTTTTTTGCGCGAGTGGTGTACTGAACCGATCCATCAAACTCAACTGTCCATAAACGAAAAGGTTCGACACAGGTCACTCTCAATGGTCCTGCCCCGCCACCGCGGTTATGCCCGTTGCGGCCCGATGTTTTTACAACCAATAAATCCTCGCCACCGGGCATATAAATGGCCAGGGTTGCACGCCATATTTGACTATCATATGGTTCACGACCCATATGCAGACTTATGCCTGTATCGATAACCGGATCATGTCCGTGAAAATAGCAATACTCCGTCCACAGTGGTATATCCTGAGGCTTATGAGGTAGCTCCATTGCCGGATCAGTGTTAAATGGATTAAGCAGATTTTTATCGATCATGTTTTATTCCTTAAATGAAAATCAATTAATATAAATCTCTAAGTTTGAAATTCAAAGATAATTGAAACACGGCTTGCTGATTTCATGGGCAATGCTATCAATGCGTTATATATATTTCTCAGTATGATTCATCTAATTTTCTATGCCGGGTACAGCCTTACATTAAGCTTTGCAAGCCCCCTTTGGGACAGAGCAACCTGAAATTGTAATTCTTCATCCAGAATTTCAAAATTTGTGAAACGTCGCAAAAATTCAGGGAAAAACTCTCCAAGCTGCATTTTAGCCAGCATATGGCCAACGCAATGGTGAATGCCTGATCCAAACACCAACACATTGTCGGTGGCACGCGTCATATCAATTACTTCAGGATTGGTAAATTCGCGGGGATCACGATTGGCGCCTGCCAACATAAGAAAGACACTTTCACCTTTATGCAGCCTCTGGCCATGCCAATCAAAGTCTTCAGAGACTATTCGAGGTTGCATCGTAGACATGGCGCTATAGCGTGCCAATTCTATGATAGCGTTGGCTAAATGATCTGGCTCTTCTAGAAGATAACGCCGGGCTGCACTATCCTTTGATAGGGCGACCAAGCCAAGCCCTAACGAGTTCATGGTCGTGTCGTGGCCGGCTATTAGCGTCACGTAACAGACTGCTTTGATCTCGTCATCTGTCAGTTGATCCTTTCCGTCCCTGGCCATCACCATTTCCGAAATGAAATCTCCTGTTGGATGTCTGCGGCGCTGATCAATTTCGATATCAAACAGCTCACCCATTTCGGCGATGCTTTTCTCGGTTTCATCCAGCATTTCCGGCGTTGGCCTGACCCCGAATCCGGCATTTAATGATTCCGACCACTTTTCCAAGCGACTAATATTTTCTTCCGGTATGCCAAGAATTTTCATAATAACGCGTCCTGTTATGGCGCGAGCAACATCATTGACAAACTCAACTTCACGTTGTTTTGCGGCACCCTCCAGGACTCTGTCAATCGTCGCGCGGGCGAAAGGCCTAACAGATTCAGCAACCTTCTTGCTAAAAGCGCGCATCAAGAGCTTCCGCAACCTAGTGTGTTGAGGAGGGTCAACGTTAACTATCCACAGGGGTACAGTCTCGAGTATTAGTGGAATTCTCTTGGCGCGCTCAGATTCGGGAATCGCATCAAAACATCGATCAAAGCGAACGTTGGAAAGAGGCAGTTCACCAGAATAGGCAAGCTTCACATCCTCGTGGCGGGTAATTACCCAAGCAGCCGCACTTTCACTCCACGCGATAGGCGTGACTTCGCGCACCTTGTTCAGCTTGGCAAGCAACTCGTTCCCAAGCTCAGCTACTTTAGTAAGATCTAAATCTGCAATATTTTCAAGAGTTTGCATAATGGTCCAAGTTTCCGGTATGGCATTGACTGCTCTCGAACAAGAGAGGAATCGCTTTTATTGCTTTTTCTTTTCTATCTAATCAAATGGCACACGATTAAAACCCAGCCAATTATTGATTCTCAGAGGCAATCCTTTAGATAGTATGGCAGTGCTTTCTTGCTGATTTTATCGGTGACATTTCAACCTGTAGAATTGCATTCAGAAATATTAACAATTGATAATACTTGCTGTCAAGTGATTTTTTGACGAGCATCAATGAAACGTTATCTTGGGAAGTTAGGCGTCCTCTGTGAGATAACTTTCTGAAATAGCTATAAAAAAAGGTGCTGTCGCCGTTCCCGAATCGCACAGAAGTCCTTTCGTCGAATTATTTTCTGGTATCTGCTCCGTCAACTCGATTTACATCAAGGCGATCAGCGGAGGCTGTGATCCGCGCTGATGGTTGACGTGGGTTGTGCCAAGTATTTTCTGTTGTATATGGACTCAGCGAGTATTGCAATGCAAGCCCTGTTCAAGAATCAGGCTTGTCCGCCTGATTAAATCTGGATACAAAACCGGCAGGAAAGCATTTTGTAATCACTGCGAACGAGTTTATAATGGATTGAAATATATGGACTTTAGGCCACTTGACCGGAATGACTCCCAATCGCTGTTGCATAGAGTGGTCAGGAGGCCATCACATCCTGACAGCAACTGAAAATGGAGAACGTTATTTTGAAGGGCACCAAAAATTCTCTTTCTAAAAACAGCACCCCTGATACGGTTGGCGCACAATCTGAAAGCCATGAGCCCCCCAAGCGGAAAATGAGGGCAAGAAGACCCAGGGCGGAACTTGAAGTTCAGGTTGTCGCTGCTGCGTCGAGACTGTTCGCCGAGATAGGTTACCAGGGAACGACGGTGCGGGCCGTCGCGGTGGATGCGGGAGTGGCACTGCCTGTCATTTACTGGTTTTTTCCCACCAAACATGATTTGTATACAGAATGTTGCCGCCGTCAGTTGAAAACAGACCTACAGGCTATCGGAACGCCTCTTGGCACCTTCACCGATCCCTATGAAACGTTGTGCGCATTTGCAATTCTGTTGAGCGACCGACATCTGCACTGCCAGCTGACAAAAATTATACATAGGGTGCTTCTCGACAGAGACATGGCTGTTATCAAAATATTATCTGATGTTTTTTTTGACTCTGAAGCATTCAGCTTGCCCAGTAAAGCCTGCGTGACCATCGCGGGGAAGAGGCAGGCAGAGATCAAGCTATTCTCGCTTTTCTCTCTTGTAACCGGCCACATTGAGCATGAGCCGTTTTGGCGCTTTTCCTCCACCTACCATAAGGCACAGGATATCAAGCCGGCAGCTATCGCGCTCTACGCGCTTACAACAATTTTTCCCAACGCATGTGAGTGGGCGCCGGTGATGAAAAGGGTCGCCAAATTGCTGGGCTTCAGAAATAGCTAAGATTTCTCCGCGGATATCACAGGATCATTTCAGAGGCGACGGAACGTTAGGCCTTGATGAAGCCCCGCCCCAAAGCGAGGTCACGGAATGTTGGGCATGTCGATAGCCAGGCGAAGGCGTCGGGACGCATGAACAGGGTAACGTAGTGCATGTTTTTGCGACAGGTCTGGACGCTCCAGCCAATACCAGGCAACTGCTGGATGAATTTCATCACTGGCGGCTTGACTGTAAAATTATCAATTGTTAATATGTGGGTGACTTTTTACAAAAGCTCTTGTCAAGAGTCTCTCTGTACCCTTTTGTGACATCAAAGAAAGCCAGAGCTATTACCCCGGTCACACTAGGCTCAATAGGGTCGCATCGGGTTAAGCATGGCCTGAATGATTTAACAATAAAACCTAGGACCAGGACCGGGTTAGCCCGGCACTCTATAAGATATAGTCTGCCAGAAACCTTTAAAATCAATGTCTTTTGTCTGGGATGACATGAATAAAACAAAGAGGAATACGAGTGAATACAATTGACAAGTCATTGATCGGAATGGAATTCCCGGCTGTCCATGTCACAGTGGACTGTGGTGGTGTTCAAGCCTTTGCACATTCCATTGGTGAAACAGACCCTGTTTACTTCCACAGGGACGTGGCTATTGCCCGTGGCCATGGGGACATCCCAGCTCCGCCTACCTACATCTTCTGCCTGAAAACTCAGATCGCAGATCCTCAACACCTATATCAAGACATAGGGATAGATGCCGGGCCGGGAAAGCTTTTGCATGCGGAACAATCCTTTGAATATTACCTGCCTGTTTGTGTAAGCGATCAACTCACCTTTAAAGAACGAATTGCAGATATTTATGAGAAGAAGGGCGGCAGCTTGATATTTATCGTACTGGAAACAGTAGTAACGAATGGCAAGGGCCAGCAGGTAGCCAAAATTTGCCATACGGAAGTATTGAGGGCCGACGCATGAATAATACACAATCAGGGAAAATCGCTGTCGGCACCCTCATAGACAAAGTCACATTGCCGGCAATTGATCACACTGCGCTTATGAATTACGCCAAGGCTTCAGGTGATTACGCTCCTGTTCACCTCGACACTGATTACGCCCGTTCGATGGGTTTTCCCGATGTCATTGCCCATGGCTTGCTCACAATGGCCTACCTTGGCCGCGCTGTGACCTCCTGGTCATCAACGCGACAGCTTCGCAATTTCTCCTGTCGGTTCGTGGATGTTGTTCATCTGGGAGATATTCTCATGTGCTCCGGGCATGTAACAGCTGTCAACCACTCGGATGGTGAGCAGTTTGCCGAGCTAGATTTGCTGGTCACCGACCAGAATGATCAGGTGAAACTCACCGGAAAAGCTACCGTTGCGCTGAGCGGCGGATGATCCGGCACCGCCAACGAATGACACTGTTGAACGGATGCCTAATGAATAAGATACGCCGGCCGGAAAGCGGGCCAGAACGGGGTCAACGTACCCCGGTCCATTATTGGCGGCCTTTGTTTATTGGAACAGATGAGAAAGGTCTTCAAACAGGTATGACACAATGACAGGCCAGGAAATATCCTCTACAACCCGAACCGATCGTGAACAGGCAATTCTCTCGCAAATCAACGCAGAAACCCACAGGATGCTGATCGATGGGGACTGGGTGGATGCGGTGAATCGTGAAACCATAGAGGTTTTAAATCCAGCAACCGGCGAAGTCATTACCCATGTTCCCGCTGGAGGCCACCTCGATATTGATTTAGCGGTGACAGCTGCTCGCACTGCATTTGACGACGGGCGATGGATGAATCTTGGCAATAGCCGACGCGCCCAGATTTTATGGAAAGCCGCCGACCTGATCGACCAGCATGGCGATGAGTTACAGGCCCTCGAAACCCTGGACAATGGCATGCCCCTGGAACTTTCGGGCTGGTTGCGCGGCATCGCTTCTGAAACATTCCGCTACTTTGCCGGCTGGTGCACAAAGATACACGGCATGACCGCGAATCTGGATGCTCCGGGGCAATCCTTTCACACCTATACCCTGCGCGAACCCGTCGGCGTTGCGGGACTTATCACGCCGTGGAACACACCACTTTCCCTGGCGGCAAACAAGCTCGCCGCCGCTCTCGCCGCGGGCTGCACATGTGTTCTCAAGCCTGCTGAGGAGTCACCCCTCACGGCGCTGCGGCTTGGTGAGCTGCTTGTTGAAGCGGGAGTCCCTGACGGCGTGGTCAATATTGTTACCGGTTATGGCAATGCTGCTGGCGCTGCCCTTGCATCTGATCCTCGTGTTGACAAAGTGAGCTTCACCGGATCAACCGATGTCGGGCGCCAGCTCATCATGGCTGCTTCCGGCAATCTGAAAAAGCTGTCCCTGGAACTTGGCGGCAAATCGCCAGTGCTCGTACTGGGAGACGCCCATCTCGATGAGGCCATCCCTGGCGCGGCGGCAGGGGTCTTTACCAATTCCGGGCAGATCTGTGTTGCGGGAACACGTCTCTATGTAGAACGCCGACAACTGGACCCCTTTCTCGAAGGGCTCTCCAGCGCCGCCAAACAACTTGTGGTGGGCAGCGGCTTCAATGAAGCCACCCAGATCGGACCGCTGATTTCCGCCAAACAGCTCGACCGGGTCAGAACCCTGATTGACAGCGGCGTCAAGGATGGCGCTGCGCGGATCGTAGCGGGTGGAGGTATGCCAGGGCATCGTGGTTTTTTTGTCGAGCCAACGGTTTTACTTGACCCGCGGCCTGATTCGCGTGTTATCCGCGAGGAGATATTTGGACCCGTTGTTACCGTCACTCCCTTTGATGACCTGGACGAGGCTGTGCGCCTGGCAAATGATACATCTTATGGTTTGGCGGCGACCGTGTGGACGCGGGATGTCAGCCAGGCCCATATTCTCAGTAAAAAATTGCGTGCGGGGATGGTCTGGGTCAATTGTGAGTTGATGGCAGACCCTTCGATGCCCTTTGGTGGCTACAAACAGTCTGGATGGGGACGCGAAGGTGGCTTTGAAGGACTCGAAGCTTACCTACAGACCAAGTCTGTTTTTACAAAACTCTGACCGCTGAATGCAAGGGAGGATCAATGGGAATTCAAATAAAGGCGGCAGTCCTGCGCGATAACGGCGGGCCATTGACGATTGAATCACTGACACTTGACGATCCTCTGGACGATGAGGTACTTGTCCGCATCATGGCCACGGGTATCTGTCATACCGACCACGAAGTGATATCAGGCAATATGCCGCCTCAACCGCCTGTGGTAATGGGCCACGAAGGTGCCGGGATTGTCGAGCGGGTGGGCTCGGCTATAAACCACGTGCGTCCGGGAGATCATGTTGTGCTCTCCTTCCCTTCGTGCGGGACATGTCCTGCATGCAGGTCAGGAATTCCGGTGCGCTGCCCTGACGTTATCGCCCTTTCGCTTAGCGGGGCCCGCACAGATGGCTCTGGCACGTTACTTGACAGGTCAGGAAAATCCGTAAATGGCAGTTTTTTCGGCCAATCCTCCTTTGCAAGCCACGCCCTCGCCCGTGCCCCCAATGTTGTTCGAATTGATAAAGAAATCCCCTTTGAAATAGCGGCTCCTCTTGGTTGCGGTATTCAGACCGGGGCCGGAACGGTGATCAATACGCTCAAGCCAAAAGCCGGCTCAAGCATAGCGATATTTGGAGTAGGGGCCGTTGGCATGGCCGCCGTCATGGCCGCACGGGTGGCGGGATGCGAAAAAATTGTAGCTGTCGACGCGCATGCTTCCCGGCTGTTGCTGGCCCGTGACCTCGGTGCTACCCATATAGTCGATGTAAATGGCCTCGATCTTGACGAAGTAGTCAGTGCTGTGGGTGAAACTGATTACAGCATCGAGGCATCGGGTAATCAACAAGCAATCAATGCCGCGATAAGAGTAATAAGAATAAACGGATGCTGTGCGTTTCTGGGTGTTTCAAAGCCTGGCACAACGATCAATGTTGATCACTATCACATACTGAACAGCCGGACCATTGTCGGTGTGATGCAAGGGGATTCAAATCCTCAAACGTTCATTCCCGAACTTATAGGACTCTACCTCAAGGGTGAACTGCCGCTGGAGCGAATCATTAAAATATTTGCATTTGCAGATATAAACGCCGCCTTTGACGCTTCAATTAGTGGCACTGTAATTAAACCGGTATTACTGATGACTTCGTAAGCCTCCGCTCCGGCTCGCTCCACTTCGGAAAAATGCCACGCACGTGCCTCGTACAGGTCAATGGCGCGAGGTGTGGCGCGCTTGCGCACCTGCTCCAGCAAAGGGGCGGATCTGTTCGAACCGCTCCCGGCTCATGTCACTCGGATAGACCTTGTTGCGCATGCGCGTAGTCTTCTTTCTCTGGAAGCAAGAAGGATGGATAGGTTCTTTAAATTCCAACCGACGCGATTCTGGCGTCAGGTCTCCTGCGGCAGACCAGCATCTGGCAGCGTCGGGAAGGTCTCGCGCCGGTAACGCAGCAGGGTGCGGTATTCATCGGGGTCTTTGGTGTTTACGCATTGATCCGCACTTTGCGCCGCCAGCAGGCGCGATACCCAGAAGCGGGTGGCTGTGATGCAGAGCATATCCTGCCAGCATTGGTGTTCGTCGCGGCTGAACGGGCGCGCGCGGGCGTAGGCTCCGAGGAGCGCGGCGGCGCGTGTCCCGTCGAAACCCGGCGCCTCCGTGGTGGCGCACCAGTCGTTGACGGCGATGGCCAGGTCCAGCAGCCACCAGTCGGTGCAGGCGAATAGAAAGTCGATGACGGCGCGCAGAGTGCGGCCCTCGAACAGGGCGTTGTCGCGGAACAGGTCGGCGTGGATGGCGCCTCTCGGTAGCGTGGCGCGGGCGAGTCGCCGGTAACGGCGGATTTCCTCGTCCAGCAAAGCGCTGTCATCCGCTGCCAGGACTGGCGCAAGTACGGTTTGCGCCTGTTCGAGCCAGGCGAGGCCGCGGCGATTGTCGAAATGATCAGGCAGCCCGGCCGCTGCCAGGTGGGCGCGGGCCAAATAGTCGCCAATGACGCCACATTCGTGGCTGCTGGGTTGCAGCATGTGGGCGCCGGCCATCCTGGGCACGATCAGCGCGGGTTTGCCGGCGATTTCGAACCACAAGCGGTGGTCGCGCCCGCGCAACGGCGCGGGTACGGGGAGGGCGGCATTGTTGAGGCAAGTGGTCAGTGCACAGGCGTATTGCAACTGGCCGAGCGGGCAGTCTTCGATAATGCTGAGTACAAGGGGCCTGAGCCGCCCCGCCCCATCGCTGGCGTCGAAGAAATACGTGCTGTTCTCGATGCCGTCGGCAACACCGCGCGGCGCGCCTTCTAGCTGGAGGCCGAAATCGCGCAGGGCCTGGTCGAGCTGTGCGGGACTGATGTGGGTGTAGACTGCCATGGGGCTCTCTGGAGTAAAAAGAGGCTGGGGTAAAGAGGCGAGGGCCTGTTGACGTTAGCTGTAAGCCGTAAGCTTTTAAGCCGGACGGGGATGGCCCGATGTTTTCACAGGCCCTGCAGGCGCGTCCGGTATTGAAGGAGCCCTGCTTAAAGCTTACGGCTTACAGCTGGTTGCAGTGAAACATCAACAGGCCCTCGCCGTGGAAGCCATAGTGTATCCTTTCCGGCTATCAACAGGCCGTGAAACAGGTTGTCCCATGTCCGAGAACGCAAAAACCCTGGTGCTGGTGGATGGCTCTTCCTATCTCTACCGGGCCTTCCACGCTCTGCCACCGTTGACCTCGTCCAAGGGTCAGCCTACCGGCGCCATCAAGGGCGTCATTGCCATGCTGCGGCGCATGGCGAAGGATTACCCGCAATGCCCGATGGTGGTGGTGTTCGATGCCAAGGGCAAAACCTTTCGCGACGAGTTGTTCGAGGAGTACAAATCCCACCGCCCGCCGATGCCGGATGACCTTCGGGCACAGATCGCGCCCATTCACGACATCGTTCGCGCCATGGGCCTGCCTTTGCTGATCGTCGAGGGCGTCGAGGCTGACGATGTGATCGGCACGCTGGCGTGCGAGTACAGCGGCAAGGACTGGAAGGTGGTGATCTCGACGGGCGACAAGGATATGGCGCAACTGGTGGATGAGCGCGTCACGCTGATCAACACCATGACCGACACTCGCCTGGACCGCGACGGAGTGACCGAAAAATACGGTGTGCCACCGGAGCTCATCATCGACTACCTCGCCCTGGTGGGCGACAAATCCGACAATATTCCCGGCGTGCCCGGTGTTGGCGAAAAGACGGCGCTGGCGATCCTTCAATCGCTGCCGGGGCTGGACGCCATGTATGCCGATCTCGAGGCGGTGCGCGGTCTCGGTTTCCGCGGCGCCAGGACCATGCCCGAGAAGCTCGCCGAACACCGCGAGCAGGCGTACCTGTCCTACCAGTTGGCTACTATCAAAACGGATGTGGCGCTCGATGACAGTGAGCGGTTACTCACCCCGGAGGAGCCCGCCCGCGAGCAGTTGCTCGACCTGTTCCGCGAATTCGAATTCAAGGCCTGGACCGAGGAATTGCTCAAGGAAGACACCGGCGCGTCAGCGGCCACGGACGACGGGGGCGAGCTCGAGTACGAAATTTTGCTCAGTCAGAACCAGCTCGACAGCTGGCTGGAAAAGCTGCGCGCCGCGGAACTGTTCGCCTTCGATACGGAAACCACCAGCATCAACTATATGGAGGCCGAGCTCGTAGGGGTGTCCTTCGCGGTGGAGCCGGGGCGCGCCGCCTATGTGCCGCTGGCCCACGACTACCTGGGCGCGCCCGCGCAGATCGACCGCACGGCGGTGCTGGAGGCTCTCAGGCCACTGCTGGAAGATCCCGAAAAAGCCAAGCTCGGGCAGAACCTCAAATACGACATGAGCGTCCTGGCGCGCCACGGCGTCGCGCTGCGCGGGGTGCGTTTCGACACCATGCTGGAGTCGTACGTGCTGGATTCGGTCGCCACCCGCCACGACATGGACAGCCTGGCGCTCAAATACCTGGGGTGCGCCACCATCCGTTTCGAGGATATCGCCGGCAAGGGCGCCGGTCAGCTCAGCTTCAACCAGATCGGTATCGACGAGGCCGCGCCCTACGCCGCGGAGGATGCGGATATCACTCTGCGCCTGCACCGCGCCCTGTGGCCGAAGCTGGAGGAAATTCCCTCACTCAAAACCGTGTTCGAGGATATCGAGATCCCCCTGGTACCGGTGCTGTCGCAGATCGAGCGCACCGGCGCGCTGGTGGATGTGAAGCTGCTCCACAACCAGAGCAAGGAGCTCGCCGAGCGGCTCAAGGCACTGGAGGAAGAAGCCTATGCACTCGCCGGGCAAACCTTCAACCTGGCCTCGCCTAAGCAGCTCGGTGAAATTCTTTTCGACAAGCTCAAAATCCCGGTCATCAAGAAAACCGCCAAAGGCGCGGCATCCACCAAGGAGGAGGTGCTTCAGGAACTGGCGCTGGACTATCCGCTGCCGAAGGTTCTGCTGGAGCACCGCGGTTTGGCGAAGCTCAAATCCACCTATACCGACAAGCTGCCGAAAATGGTCAATGCGCACACCGGCAGGATTCATACCTCCTACCACCAGGCCGGCACCGCCACCGGACGGCTGTCGTCGTCTGACCCAAACCTGCAGAACATTCCGGTGCGCACCGCCGAGGGCAGACGCATCCGCCAGGCGTTCATCGCCCCCAAGGGATACCGGATTCTCGCCGCGGACTATTCCCAGATCGAGCTGCGTATCATGGCGCACCTTTCCGGCGACGAGGGCCTGTTGTCGGCGTTTCGCGAGGGGCTCGATATTCACCGCGCCACCGCGGCGGAAGTGTTCGAGACGCCGCTCGACAAGGTCAGTGCCGAACAGCGGCGCAGCGCCAAGGCGATCAACTTCGGGCTGATTTACGGCATGTCGGCGTTTGGCCTGGCGCGCCAGCTCAGCGTCGGTCGCAAACAGGCACAGGATTACATCGACACCTATTTTGCGCGCTATCCGGGGGTTGCCCGCTACATGGACGACATCCGCCACCAGGCGCGCGAGCAGGGCTATGTGGAAACCCTGTTCGGGCGCAGGCTCTACCTGCCGGACATCAAGGCCAGCAACGGCCAGATTCGCCAGGCGGCGGAACGCACCGCCATCAACGCCCCCATGCAGGGCACGGCCGCGGACATCATCAAGAGAGCCATGATCACCATCGCCGCCACCCTGGAACAGGAAAAGCTCGATGCCCGCATGATCATGCAGGTACACGATGAGCTGGTCTTCGAGGTTGCCGCGAACGCAGTCCCCGACCTCGAAAAAACGCTGCGCGAATACATGGAAAGCGCGGCAACCCTGGATGTGCCGCTGCTGGTGGAAGTGGGCGTGGGCGACAACTGGGATGAAGCGCATTGATTTTTGGTAGGGGCAATTCATGAATTGCCCCTACGCGCGGTCTGCCACCAAAATTTGGTCTCTTCCAGTAAACCTAAAAAAGCGCTGTACCTTTGTGCTCAAAATTGCTTAAATTTGGAACATTCGTTCCAAATTTATTGAGGCAATGGTTTATCAATGGCAAAGGCGAGCCCGGCAATGTCCACGGCGACCACGGACACCAGAACAAAAATTCTTGATGTGGCGGAGAAGATCTTTGCTGAACAGGGCCTCGAAGGTTCTTCCATCAGAGAGATAACAAGCGCCGCCGATGTGAGGCTCGCCGCGGTCAACTATCACTTCGAGAGCAAGGAAAACCTCTATCTGGAGGTGATCAAGCGCCGCAGTCGGGAGCTGATCGAAGACCGCCACGAAGCGCTCGACGCGGTGATGTCGTCCGGGCTCGAGGGAGAGGGTCGGCTGCGGGCCATCGTCGAAGCCTTCGTTGACCCGGTGTTCCGCTACTGGTATCAGCGCGACGAAGGCTGGCGCAATTACTGCCGCCTCACGGCGCGCGCTTCTCTGGTGGGCATTTGGCGCCCGACCACGACCATCGAGTTCTTCAACACCACCACGCAGCGCTTCATCGAGGCGATTCGCAGCACCTTTCCCGACACCGACGACTACACCGCCCACATGTGCATGATGTTCATGCTCTCCAACCTGCTGTTCGTGATGACCAACAATAAGCGCCTGGACAGCCTCTCCGGCGGCGCCTACCGTTCGGATGACCTGATTCGCATGAAACCGCTGATCACCACCTATATCGTCGCCGGCGTGATGGGCCTGGTGGCGCCTGCGAGATGAGCTTTTTCTGCATCCGCCAGCGGCCATATAACCATTGCGATGGAAGAAGGCAGGTTTTCGCAAAGTAAAAGGCATGAAGACCCTAAATAGAACAAAGCAGGCTACGCTTGCGCTCTAAAGAGAACGAACGTATCATCGGGTCCCGCTATTATGATAAAACCGTTAAGTCCAAGTTAGTCGAGCAAGGTCGTTGCAAAGAAGCATAAAGGTTTTGACTGTAGCTATTGACGCCCTATCAAAAGAGACATAAAGTCTCTTTTGAGCGAGTCGCGGAGAGTTGTTGCGCAACTGATTTCCTGGGCCGCGCATAACAATCTGGTTTGCAAGTGTATGCCGTATTTCGTCAGGGAGTGGCCGGACCATCCTCACGGGTGGCCTTTGGTTTGTGCTCAGGGTCCTGCAGTGCCACGCAACGGTGGCGGGCTTTGGTCGAAGCGGCGAAAAAGGGGCTCTATCCATCATCACAATTAGTCCTGGATAGAAGCTGAATACATCAGAGGAGATGACATTGTGACACAACAAAAAAATGCAGTTGCTCATGTAAACACGCTGGCGCTGGCCACGGTGGTGGCGCTGGGGGGAATGGTTTCAGAAGTTTCCTTTGCGCAGAGCGGAGCGCGCGGCGGCCTGGAAGAAATCATCGTTGTCGCACAGCGGCGCGAGCAGTCGCTCCAGGACGTGCCTATCGCCATCTCTGCGCTGGATGCGGGTTCTCTGGAAAAGCTTGGTATTTCCAATGCCATGGATCTGCGCATGAGCACGCCGGGGCTCAACTTCACCCAGCGCGCCGGCGCCAGCCTGGCGAGTATCCGCGGTGTTTCCACGCCCAACACAGCGCCGGGCTCCGAGGCGTCCATCGCCATGTATGTCGATGGCGTCTACTACCCCAGTGTGTCGTCCAACGTCTTCAACCTGCAGAACATCGAACGGGTCGAGGTTCTCAAGGGGCCGCAGGGCACCCTGTTTGGCCGCAACGCCACCGGCGGCCTCATTCACGTCATCACCAAAAAGCCGACGGACGAGTTCGAAGGCTCGGCATCCGTGGGCTATGGTCGCTACGGCACCCTTGCCGCAAAAGCCCATGTCAGCGGTGGCACCGAGAACTTGGCCGCCAACTTCTCGATTCACAGCAATACCCAGGAAGATGGTTACGGCAAAAACCTCACCACCGGCAAGGATGTTTACATCCACGAAGAATTCGGGATGCGCACCCGGATGGTGTGGAACATCAGCGATGCGAGTGAGCTGGATATCAGCGCGGACTGGACTCGCAAGGATGGCGACATGGGTCGCGCCCGCACCGTCTATCCGGGCAGCAGGCTGCTGGACGGCAACACCACCACTGGCGGCTTCGACACCGTACAAAACTGGGACGGAGACACGCGCACGGACGACCACTGGGGTGTGAGCGTGAAGTACACCCATCAGTTCGACAATGTTACCTTCTCGTCATTGACGGCCTATCGGGATTTCCGCATGGGACGCCAGTTCGACACCGACGTCTCCACCTTGCAAGCAGTGAACGCCATTACCCAGGAAGAAACCTTGTCGCTTCAGCAAGAATTTCTGCTGGTGGGCGAAATTGGTGACCTGCACTGGACGGCCGGCGTGATCGCAATGGATATCGAGACCGGCTACGATCCGCTGGTATTGCGTTCAGATTCTTTCCTGACCCAAAACGTTGATTCCTGGGGCTTGCAGGATACCCGTTCCTACGCGGCATTCGCGGAGGGTACCTACGCACTGTCACCCAACACCAATCTGACACTTGGCTTGCGCTACACCGTCGATGATAAAGAGCAGGACGGTAAAGTCGTCACCGCGGTCGGCCACCCCATGGGCGCGGATATCGTGCTGGTGACTGCCCAGAACAGCTTCAAGAGTGAAGACCCCACCTGGCGCCTGGCCATCGACCATAAGCTGAACGACGACCACATGGTATTCGCAAGCTACAGTCGCGGCTTCAAGAGCGGTGCCTACAACCCCTCGGCCATCACCCATGCGCCGGTGCGGCCCGAGTATCTCGATGCCTATGAAATCGGCATCAAGAGCGAGTTTCTCGACAACCGCCTGCGCACCAGTGCCTCGCTCTTCTATTACGACTACCAGGACGTGCAGGCCTTCATCAATATGCAGGGCACCACCACGGCGATCAACGCCGCCGATGCGGAAATCATCGGCTTCGACGCCGAGGCGCTCTACTTCATGGAAGTGGGCGACGGCACCCTGGACCTGAGAGCGGGGCTGTCGATCCTGGATTCCGAGTACAAGAAGTTCCCGGAAGGTATCGAGATGCGGCCCAACCCGGCGCCGAACGGTGGCAACTCCGCCATCCCCGCCGACCTGTCGGGCAAGACGATGATCCAGACGCCGGATTACACGTTCAACCTGGGTATCGATTACTCCGTGCCCATGGGCGAGGGAACCTACGGCGCCAGCCTCAACTACTACTACAACGACGGTTTCTTCTGGGAGGCGGACAACCGCATCGTTCAGGAGTCCTACCAGGTGATCAACGCCCGCATCAATTACGTGTTCGGCGGTGCCGGCGACAAGTACGAGGTCTGGCTGAAGGGCAACAATCTCACCGACGAGCGCTATGTGGACTACGCCCAGTCCGCCACCGGCGGCGACCTGATCTCCTATGCGGCGCCGCGCATCTGGGAAGTCGGCGTGGGAGTGAAGTTCTGACGGTGGATTGACAGCAACGACAGCAGGCAGGGTGCATGATCCGGCGGGACATGCACCCTGCCGCCCTGCGTAGGTTGGGCTGAGGAACGACGCCCAACAGGCTCGACGCAGAGACGCTTCACAGATGTTGGGCGTCGTTCCTCAGCCCAACCTACGAAACTGGCAACACAGCAATCCATTTTTCAACAATGAGTCTGCCATGAGCGAACATCTGAAAATTATTTACGAAGATCAGGGCATCGTGCGCCTGGAAATCGACAAGCCACCGATCAATGCCCTGGATATGCCCATGGTGCAGGCGTTTCTCGACGTGCTCGACAAGATCGAGACGGATGACAGCCTGCGCTGCATGGTGATCATCGGCACCGGCAGATCCTTCTGCAGTGGTGAAGACCTGAAAACCCTCGGCGATACCGGCGAAGATCAGGATCTGTTCACCAAGCTGGTCGATCGCATCGAGGCCACCCGCATTCCGGTGATCGCCGCGATCAACGGCTTCTGCATCGGCGGCGGCATGGAGCTGGCCATGTGCTGCGACCTGCGCCTGGCGTCGACGAACGCGAGCATTGCCTGTGCGGGCGTCAATCTGGGCCTGCTCGGCGGCACCTATCGTCTGCCCAAGATCATTGGCGAGGCCTATGCCAAGCGCCTGCTTTACACCGGCGAGCGTGTCGGTGCCGACGTCGCGCTCCAATACGGTTTCGTAACCAGTGTTCACGAGCCGGAAGAACTGCTCGATGCGGCCATGCAACTGGCGCGGCGCATCGCCAGCCGCGCGCCCCTGTCGGTGGAGGCCACCAAGCGCATGGTGAGCCGCATGGACCTGCCGCGCAAGGAAAATGACGCCTGGTTCGACAAGGAGCTCAAGGCGCTGATCAAGACGCAGGATCACAAGGAAGCGATGGTGGCGTTCAAGGAAAAGCGCGACCCCATCTTTAAAAGAATTTGAGTTTCACGTTACAGGTTACACGTTTCACGTGGGTGCCAGGCAGACAGCGGTGGCTGAAGCAGCGACCTGGGCTTTTGGCGTGCAACGTGAAACTCAGGCAAGACACGAAATACTGAACGAACAACCAAGGAGTGCAGCGTTATGCAAGGGCCATTGAAAGGCGTGAAAGTTGTCGAGATCGCAGGTATCGGGCCCGCGCCGTTCGGCGCCATGCTGCTCGCCGACATGGGCGCGGAGGTGATCCGCATCGATCCGCCGGGGAAAATGTCAGCCGGCCTTGGCATCGATGCCAAGAAGGATCTGCTCAACCGCGGGCGCCGTTCCATCAGCATGGACCTCAAGCAGCCCGCCGCCGTCGAAGCCGCGCTGCGCCTGATCGAGGGTGCCGACCTGCTCCTGGAAGGCTTCCGCCCCGGCGTCATGGAGCGCCTGGGCCTGGGGCCTGACGTGTGTCTCGCGCGCAACCCGCGCCTGGTGTACGGCCGCATGACCGGCTGGGGCCAGAGCGGTCCACTCAGCCAGAAGGCTGGCCACGACATCAACTACATCGCCCTGTCCGGCGCCCTCGGCCTGATCGGCCGCAAGGAAGATCGTCCGGTGTTTCCCCTCAATCTGGTGGGCGACATGGGCGGCGGCGGGCTGTTCCTGGCCTTCGGTCTGCTCTGCGGCCTCACCGAGGCACGCACTTCCGGCAAGGGCCAGGTGGTGGACACCGCGATGCTGGAAGGCGCCGCCCTGCAGATCATGGGCGTGCTCACCATGCGCGCCAGCGGCTGGTGGCAGGATCAGCGCGGTACCAACGTGGTGGATACCGGCTCCTATTTCTATGAGGTCTACGAAACGGCGGACGGCGGCCACATGGCGGTCGGCGCCATCGAGCCGCAGTTCTACAAGGCCCTTTGCGAAGGCGCGGGCCTGAACGACGAAAAGTGGCAGAAACAGATGAATGCCGGCAACTGGGACGCGCTCAAGAAAGATCTTGCCGACATCTTTCTCAGCAAGACCCGCGATGAATGGGTGGCGGTGTTCGACGGCCTGGATGCCTGCGTGAGTCCGATACTCGCTCTTGATGAAGTGGCGGATCACCCCCACAACGCCGAGCGCGGTGTATTTGTCGAGCGCGACGGCTTCCTGCAAGTGGCGCCTGCACCCCGCTTCAGCCGCACGCCCGGCGAACTCGGCCTGCCGCCGCCTTCCCCCGGTGAGCACTCCGCCGACATCCTGCGCGACTGGGGTTTCGATGAGGCGGAAATCGATCAACTGCTGGAGAGCCGCGCAGTGGTCTCCGCGCCCAAGGGCGAGAACTGACAAGAGGTAATGACAATGTCTGATACAGCAAATGCACGTCCGACCGCGAACACACTGGATATCGACGAGCTGTTCACGGGCGGCCAGGAAGTCCGGCGCTGTCCCTACAACCATTTCGAGGCCATCCGCGAGCACGAAGGGCTGTACTACTCGCCGGTGGTGGAAGCCTATATCGTGGGCCGCGAAGCCGATGTCTTCGAAGTGCTGAACAAGAAGGATGACTTCTCCTACAAGGCGCCCTTCGGGCTCGTCGCCATGCGCAAGGAATCGCAGGCCATCAAGGGCCTGATGGCGGAAAATTCGGAAATGAGCGAGTTGATGGCGTCGCTGCGCCCGCGCCGCATTCCGATGCTGGCCAGTTGCGATCCCCCCGCCCACACGCGCCAGCGCAAGATCGCCCAGGCGGCCTTCACGCCCAAGCGCATCGCCCAGTTGGCACCGCGCATCCAGGAGTTGGCGGACGAACTGATCGACGCCTTCGATACCAGCGGCAAGGTGGATTTCATCAAGCAATTCGCCATTCCTCTGCCGGTCAGCGTGATCGCCACCATGATGGGGGTGGATCGCTCGCAGTACCGCCAGTTCCGCAAGTGGTCCGATGACTTCTTCTTCGCGGCGAGCAGCGGCAAAACCACGCCCGAGCAGCTCGATGAAGCGCTCCACGGCCAGGTCGACCTGTTCACCTACTTTGCCGAGCAGGTCGAGAAGCGCCGCGCCAATCCGAGGGAAGATCTGATCACCGACATCATCTTCGCCCACGAGGCGGAGGGCGAGGAGCCCCTGTCCCTGGAAGAGATGCAGGCCATGCTCGGCCAGTTGCTGGTGGCCGGCAACGAAAGCACCGGCGCCCTGCTCAGCAGCTGCCTGCATTACCTGGCGAGAAAGCCCGAGGTGGCGGACGTGCTGCGCCAGCGCCCGGAAAAGATTCCCAACTTCGTCGAGGAGATGATTCGTCTCGAGGCGCCGTCCAACTCCTTCTTCCAATACTGCGTGCGCGACACCACCATCGGCGGCGTGCCCATCCCCGCCGGGTCCCAGGTGATGCTGTCCTATGGCGCCGCGGGCCGCGATCCGGCGGCACACAGCGACATCGACTTCACCGCCGACGACAACCCGCGGCCGAGCCACATCAGCTTCGGTTACGGGCGCCATTTCTGCATCGGTGCGCCGCTGGCACGCAAAGAGGCGAATCTCGCGGTTGAAACCATGCTGAGACGGTTCTCCGATATTCGCCTGGCGGAAGGCGAGACGCCACTGTTCATGACCAGCTATCTGGCGCGCGGACTGAGCTATCTGCCGCTCAAGCTGCCCCCGGCCTGAGTTCGAGATGTTTGTGTCTGAGTTGCATGTGAAACCTGTAACGTACAATTCAGACAACGTCGCGCCGGATCGCGAATGCGCGTTCAGAAAATCCTAACGAAAACAAATGAGGTAAGAGATGTCGGTAGCTAGTTCGCCGCTGGCGGGTGTGAATGTGGTAAACCAAGGTGCGGGCCTTGCGCCCGCGCTGATCAGCAAGTTTCTGGGGGAGCTGGGTGCGCGCGTGGTGCGGCTCGCGCCATTGCAGAGCGATCCCTTCAACAGCATCTATCCCGCCTACGAGGCCCTGCGCGGCCACGAGCAGAACGAGCCGCAAAGCCTGGTGTCCGCCGTCGCCGCGGTCGACGTGTGCATTCTCGGCGGCGAGGATCATCCCGAGCTTGCGCCGCGCACCGCCGCGGAAACCCTGCTGGCCGCCAATCCGCGCCTGATCGTGCTGGATATTCAGGGCTATCCCGCAGGCGTCGGCGGTATGGGCCGCCACGCCGTGGACATTCTCGTGCAGGCGAGAAGCGGCATCTGCTACGAGCACTACAGCGACCGCCCCAACTTCGTCACCTACCAGCCCACCCAGTACGGCGCCGCCATGCAGGGGCTGATCGGTATTGTCACGGCCCTCTACGAGCGCGAGTTCTCCGACCGGGGTCAGGGTGTGTCCACGTCTCTCTACGAGGGCGCGCTGTGCTGGCTGACCACCTGGTCGCGGGCCGAAAACGCCACGCCGATGTTCAAGTTTTCCATGCCGCTCGACCCGCGCCCCATCCTGTTGCAATGCAAGGATGGCCTGTATGTCCACGTGTGCCTCGGCTCCGCCGGCGCCAAGGCTACCCTGTACCGGATTCTCGGCATCGACGCCCCCGGCATGGACCCCAACGATGCGGGCCTGCCCAATCCGGCGGATCCGCCCCATAAGTTCTTCGGCGATATCGAACTGCTGGCCTCCTACGCGGCCAACTGGCATAGCGCCGAACTGCTCGACGCCTTCACCAAGGCGGGCCTGCCGGGGGAAATCGCCCTGCCGCCGGGCGCCTGCTGGGATCACCCGCAGGTTCAGCACAACGGCCTCATCCGCAGCAACGACGCCGGCGTGCGGCACGTGGGCAATCCGCTCACCATCCGCGCCGTGAGCAGTGACGACAAACCACAGCCGCCCGTGGACCAGCGCCCCCTCAGCGGCCTCACGGTGCTCGATTTCGGCGCTTTCGTCGCCGGCCCGGTGTCTTCCGTCATGCTCTCCGACCTGGGAGCGGAAGTGATCAAGGTCGAGCCCCTGAACGGCGATCCCATGCGCAGTGTGGTGCGGCCATTCAACTCCGCGAGCCGCGGCAAGAAATCCCTTGCCGTGGACATGAAATCAGCCGAAGGCGCCGAGATCGTGCGCCGCCTGTGCGACGCCGCGGACATCGTCACCAACAACTTTCGCCCGGGGGTGTCGGCCAAGCTCGGCATCGATGCCGCGACCCTACATGCCCGCAAGCCGTCCCTCATCGTGCTGGAAGCGCCGGGCTACGGTGCTTCTGGTCCAACCGCCCAGAAAGGCGCGTTCGACCCCATTCTCCAGGCGCTGTGCGGCCACGAGTACCGCGCCGGCGGCGAGGGCAATGCGCCCTTGTGGAGCCGCACCGCGATGGTGGATTACAGCGGCGGGTACCTGGGCGCCATCGCCACGCTGGCGGCGCTCTACAACCGCGCCCGCACTGGCGACGGCGCGGAGATCGTCAGCCCCCTGTTGAACGCCGGTATCTTCCTGCTTTCCGAACTCATTCACAGCGCCGAAGCGGGCTTTGCCGGCGCTGCGCTGGCAAACGCGGAGCAAACCGGCTTCCGCCCCGCCGAGAGCATGTACCGCACCGGCGATGGTTGGATCGCGGTGGCCGTGCGCAGCCAGGACGCGGCGAACGCGCTGGCCGGCGTGCTTGACCTTGGCGCCGAACTGGCCGCGCCCTATCGCACCTGGGCGGAAAAAGAAGCCGCCGCGCTGCGCGCTGCCTGCGCACAGCGCAACAGTAACGAACTGCTGGCGACGCTGGAAGAAGCCGGGGTGTGGGCGGAAGCCTGCCGTCAGGGAATGGATGCGGACATTTTCGACAATCAGGCGCTGTTCGAGCGCGGCACCTTGTTCAGCGCGCCGTATGCCAAGTTTGGCGCCACCGCGGCCATTGGCCCGCTGCTGTCACTGGGCCGCTCGCGGGTGAAGGCGCAGCGCGGTGCGCCCGAAGTGGGCGAGCACAGCCGCGAGATTCTCGAGGTGTTGGGCTACAGCGCCGCGGACATCGACGGCCTGTTCGCGCAGCGGGTAGTGGCGTGAGGGCCGGGCGACAGGTCGAGGAACACCCATGAGCGATCAACACTGCATCATCGTCGGCGGCAGTCACGCGGCGGCGCAGGTCGTGGCGACACTGCTGGCCAACCACTGGCCGGGGCAGATCACACTGGTCAGCGCCGACAGCTATCTGCCCTATCACCGCCCGCCCCTGTCGAAAACCTATCTGGCGGGCGACAAGACCATCGAACAGTTGCTGATCCGGCCCGCTGCCTTCTACGACAAACCCAATCTCGAGGTGCTGCTCAACACCCGCGTCACCCGCATCGAGCGCGCGGCCAGGCGCGTCCACCTCGACAACCACAGCGACCTGCCCTACAGCAAGCTGG
>CAYXXZ010000039.1:0-26527 GCA_964469165.1 uncultured Porticoccaceae bacterium | reverse complement strand
CCTTCCGGGTCGAGGTGGCCCTGGCGGTGGTGCTGGTGCCGCTCGGCCTGTGGCTTGGCGACGGCGCCGTCGAGAAGGCGTTGCTGGTGGGCTCGGTGATGATGGTGATGATCGTCGAATTGCTCAACTCCGCGGTCGAGGCCGCCATCGACCGCATCGGCCTCGAGCACGCCGAACTTTCCGGTCGCGCCAAGGATCTGGGCAGCGCGGCGGTATTCATGTCCATGTGGCTGGTCGCCTTGGTGTGGGGGCTGCTGCTTTTCGAGCGGTCAGTTTTCGGTTGACAGTTATTGGGGAGAGAGCAGACTGCTGCTTACAGTCGTCAGTGTAGGGGCAATTGCGCGAACCGATAAAGCCGGTTTCATGAATTGCCCCTACGGTAGGTGGAAGGGATCAACCCTGTCGATGGTGAACAACGATGAGTGACAACTACAGAATCGTCTTTCGCGGCGACATCGCGCCCGGCCATGGTGTCGCCGAGGTGAAGAGCCGCCTCGCCGGCCTGTTTCGTCTCGATGACGAGAGCGTCGCCAAGCTGTTCAGTGGTCGCCCCGTTACCATCAAGCGCAATCTCAGTGGTGCTGGCGCCAAAACCTGGTGCGACACCTTGTTGAAGGCCGGCGCCGTGGCCCAGGCCGTCGCCGAGGATGGCGCCACAGCTCCTTCGCCACAGCAGGCGGCGCCAGCGTCGGAGGAGGGGCTGCGGGTCGAGCCGGTCGGCGCCGATGTGCTGCGCCCGTCCGAGCGCGCCGACAACAGGCCGCGCCATGTGGATACGGATCACCTCAGCCTGGATGCGGCGGGCGCCGACATTCTGCGGCCCCATGAGCGCAGCAGTGTGGAGGAACTGGTGTTGGACCTCAGCCACCTGCGTGTGGAAAATCCCTGATTCCCCTTGTGCCGTTGGGTCAGACTGCCATGAAGAAAGATGACGATCTGGATCTTTTCCGTGCCGAAATGGGTGACGTGGCCAGGCTCAAGCGCAACCCCGGCACCGTGGCGGGCGCACGCTCCGAGGTGACGCCCGGCATGCTGAGACGCCGCCGCGCCGCGGAGGAGGAGGGGGACCCCCTGCGCGATTATCTCGACGACGCCGGGATGATAACGCCGGTAAAGCCCTGGGATGAACTGTCCTGGAAGCGCGACGGTGTCCAGCACGGGGTATTCAAGAACCTGCGCCTCGGCAAATACGCGCTCGAGTCACGCCTTGATCTCCATCGCATGTCGGTGGAAACTGCGCGCCGCGCGGTGCTCGAATTCATCAACGACTGCGTCAGCCACAACCTGCGTTGTGTGCTCATCACCCACGGCAAGGGTGAACTGCGCGACAAGCCCGCGCTGCTCAAGAGTTGTGTCAACCACTGGTTGCGGCAGATGGATGCGGTTCTGGCTTTCCACAGCGCCCAGCGCCACCACGGCGGCTACGGCGCAACCTACGTGATGCTGCGCAAAAGCGACGAAAAACGCGAAGAAAATCGGGAAAAGTTCAGTAAACGGGGCGTTTGAAGGCGCCCGTTGCAGGCTGTGCGCAGGAACTGTTTTGTCTCACAAGTGTCTGGATACGGAAGGGTTTTGTGTCGCAGCCGGGCTCGTGATGTTTGGGTTCGCGGCGATAGAACGTTATCATGTCGCCCCGTAGCAACGGCGGTGGTAATGCGCTTGCTGCGGAGTGGACGGAAAATACGACAACAGGAATTTGCATGACAACAAACGGGCACAGCGACAATCTTGTCGATATGCGCAAGGTCGACTTCGCCTACGGCGAGCGCGCCGTCCTGCAGGACATCAACATGCAGGTGCCGCGCGGCAGGATCGTTGCCATCATGGGCGGCAGCGGCAGCGGCAAGACCACGTTGCTGCGCCTGATCGGCGGGCAGGTCAAGCCCTCCCGGGGCGAGGTGATCGTCGATGGTCGCTCGCTCGCCGGACTGCGCAACAAGGAGATGTTCGAACTGCGGCGCACCATGGGCATGCTGTTCCAGATGGGCGCGCTGTTCACCGACATGAACGTGTTCGACAACGTCGCCTTCCAGATGCGTGAAAACACCGATCTGCCCGAGCCGCTGATCCGCGACCTGGTGTTGATGAAACTCCATGCGGTGGGTCTGCGCGGGGCCTGGAACCTGATGCCGTCCCAGCTTTCCGGCGGCATGGCGCGCCGTGTGGCGCTGGCGCGCGCGATTGCGCTCGACCCCACCCTCATCATGTACGATGAACCGTTCGCCGGGCTCGATCCGATCTCGCTGGCGGTGGTGAGCCGCCTCATCCGCACCCTCAACGACGCGCTGGGCGCCACCTCCATCATCGTCACGCACGAAAAGGAATCGCTCAATATCGTCGATTACGTCTACCTGGTATCGGGGGGGACGATCATCGCCGGGGGCACCCCCGAAGAAATCCAGCAAACCAGCGATCCCTACGTGCGCCAGTTTGTGGATGCTCAGCCGGACGGTCCTGTGGCGTTTCACTATCCGGCGCCGGACTACCGGGAAATGCTCGGGCTTTAGGGTCTGTTTACCGTATGAAATCATTATTTTCAGCTCTTGCAGGGTTCCTGCGCCGTCTCGGTGCGCCGGTGTCCGGTGCGCTCATTGGCCTCGGCCAGGGCACCCGTTTTCTGTTCGCCATGCTTGCCGCCTCCGGCACCTGCCTGCGCCGTCCCGGCCTGGTGGTGCGGGAGATGTACTTCGTGGGCGTGTTGTCGCTGATCATCATCGTGGTGTCGGCGCTGTTCGTGGGCATGGTGCTCGGCCTGCAGATGTACGAAACACTGCAGCGCTTCGGCTCCGGCGACGTGGTCGGCATGGTGGTGGCGTTGGCTTTGGTGCGCGAACTGGGCCCGGTGCTGGCGGCGCTCCTTATTGCCAGCCGCGCCGGCTCGGCACTGACCGCGGAAATCGGCCTGATGAAGACCACGGAACAGCTCAGCGCCATGGAGATGATGGCCATCCAGCCGCTGTCGCGGGTGGTGGCGCCGCGTTTCTGGGCCGGCTTTCTGTCGGTGCCGCTGCTCACCTCGGTGTTCAACGTGGTGGGCATCTACGGCGGCTACCTGGTGGCGGTGGAAGGCCTGGGTGTGGACGCGGGCACTTTCTGGTCGCAGATGCAGAACGCGGTCGATTTTCGCCTCGATGTGGTCAACGGTATCATCAAGAGCCTGTTTTTTGGTGCCGCAATCATGCTGATCGCGGTATATCAGGGTTATCAGGCCGCGCCGACGGCAGCGGGCGTGGCCATGGCCACGACCCAGACGGTGGTGAGATCCGCTCTCATCATTCTCGGCATGGATTTCGTACTGACGGCGTTCATGTTCACCGGCATGGGCTCCTGATGTTGGTCGACAGAGCGCGTGGATTCTCCAAAACATTGTTTTTTCTGAGGTTTGCAACATGAAGCGTCAAACGCTGGATCTTTGGGTAGGGGTTCTCGTCGCCCTGGGTATTGCCGCTACCGTTTTTCTGTCACTGCAGGTGGCCAATATCTCCAACATCGGCGGCGGCCCTGTGTACACGGTGTACGCTGAGTTCGAAAACGTCGGTGGGCTGAAAGTGCGGGCACCGGTGAAAAGCGCCGGCGTCATCGTCGGGCGGGTCAGCGATATTCGCTACGACGGTGAACTGCACAAAGCCGTGGTGGCGGTGGCGCTCGATGCCAACTATGAGTTCAGTACCGATTCGTCCATGAGCATTCTCACTTCGGGCCTGCTCGGCGAGCAGTACATCGGCATGCAGAGCGGCAGTGATACGGAGATGCTCCAGGAAGACGATGTGGTATGGCTGACCTCTTCCGCGCTCGTACTCGAAAACATGATCGGCCAATTCCTCTTTAGCAAGGCCTCCGAAGACTCCGCAAGCGGTTCGGCCAAACAGGAGTAACTGCGATGAAACAAGCGATGTCATGGTTTTTTGTAGCTCTGTGCATGGCGCTCGGCAGCGCCGCGCTGCATGCGCAGGAAGTGGGGCCCCTGCGCCTGGTGGAGTTGACGGTCAACGAAGTCGTGGCCGACATGAATGCCAACCAGGATGTCTATGCCAATGATTCAGCCAAGTTGCGCGCCATGGTCTATGAGCGCATCGTGCCGCATTTCAATTTTCGCCGCATGACGCAGCTCGCCATGGCCAATCACTGGAAGGCGGCCACGCCGGAACAGCGCGACGCGATCAGCGATGGCATGCTCGACCTGATGGTGCGCACCTATGCCAACGCCATGTTCACGTTCCGCAATACGCCCATCAATCTGGTTGGCGAGCGCAAGACCAACGAGCGCAGTGCGATAGTCCGCCTCAGTGTCACCAACACCTCCAGCGGCCAGCCGGTGGATGTGCAGCTGCGCATGGAAAACCGCAACGACGCCTGGCAGGTGATCGACGTGGTCGTGGGCGGCGTGAGCATGGTGATCACCTACCGCGGTACCTTCGCGGAAGAGATTCGCCGCAACGGCATCGACGGGCTGGTCGCAAGTATCAAATCCAATGCGATCGAGGTGCCCGCCGAAGTGGCGCCCGCGACCGAGGCGCCAGCCCAGTGAGCGCGGTGCTGGAAGCAGAAGGCGGCCTGTTCCGCCTCAAGGGGCCGGTGACCATCGCCACGGCGGCCTCCCTGTACCGGGACATTCAGGCGCGCCTCGGCGACAAGAGCGCACTGCCCGAGGTCGTGACCCTGGACTGCACGGGGATCGACGCGGCCGATTCCGCCGCGCTCGCCCTGTTGATCGAGGCCCGGCGCAACGTCACCGCGCAGGGCAAGCGTCTCGAGGTTGTCGGCCTGCGCGCGCACCTGGCGAGCCTGGCGCGCATTTACGGCGTGGACTGGTTGTTGCTCGAGGCGCCGCAGGGCAATTCGTGAATCGTGTTTCCTACGCGCGAATGTAGGGGCAATTGCGCGAACCTGACGGTTTCATGAATTGCCCCTACGGTATGCAGCGGGCATATTGCTAAAAATCACAGCGGAGCCCCCATGGCGGCCACTCTCCAGCGTCTGTTCAACGTCCGCCGCGATGAAATCCTGCCGGTACTGCTGTCGGCATTGTTCTTTTTCTGTGTGCTTACCGCGCTCATGGTGCTGCGCCCGGCGCGCGAGGCGCTGGGCATGCAGCGTGGTATCGACGCGGTGCGCTGGTTGTTCATCGGCACGGCGCTGGTCACGTTGCTGGTGAACCCCGTATTTGGTCTTCTGGTCAGCCGTTTGCGTCGCCTGCATTTCATTGCCGCCACCTATCTGTTTTTTGCACTGAGCCTGCTGGCGTTCTATCTGGTGATGGTGTTTGCGCCAGCGGCGATCGGCGTCGCATCCGGGCAGGTGTTCTACATCTGGTTCAGCGTTTTCAACCTGTTTGCCACCATGGTGTTCTGGGCGCTGATGGTGGATCGCTTTTCCCTCGAACAGAGCAAGCGCTTCTTCGGCGTGATCGCCGTGGGCGGCACCTGTGGAGCCATCTTCGGCCCCTGGCTGGCCTCCATGTTGGCCGCTCCGCTGGGTACGCCGGCCCTGCTGCTGGTATCCATCGCCTTTCTGCTGATGGCCGTCGCCGCCGCCTGGGGCGTGGCACGCCTGCGGCCCGATCGCGATCTCGCCGCGGGCGTGCCGGAAGAGGGCGATCACGAGCGCATCGGCGGCAGCGCCTGGGACGGTTTCATCGCCACATTCCGCTCCCCCTATCTGCTCGGCATCGCCGCTTACGTGATCATCCTCGCCATCATGGCCACCTTCATCTATTTCATTCGCCTGCAGATGGTGGCCGCGCTGGAGACGGATCTGGATTCACGCACCACCCTGTTTGCGCGCATCGACATGATCACCCAGATCGCCACGCTGGTGATGCAGATGCTCATTGCGGGCCATCTGATGCGGCGCTTCGGCGTCGCCGTCACCCTGGCGTTGCTGCCGCTGACCGTGGCGCTGGGCTTCATCGGGCTCGCGCTGGTCGGCTCACTGG
The DNA here is from genome assembly GCA_964469165.1 of uncultured Porticoccaceae bacterium. Taxonomy (GTDB): domain Bacteria; phylum Pseudomonadota; class Gammaproteobacteria; order Pseudomonadales; family Porticoccaceae; genus CAYXXZ01. The sequence continues at coordinate 20,592 of CAYXXZ010000039.1, read as the reverse complement.
CCGCACTGATCACCTTCGATGCGGCATTTCGCGCAGTGCAGCGCGCCATCATGCGCCCCGCGCGCGAGACGCTCTATACCGTGGTGAGCCGCGAGGACAAATACAAATCGAAAGCCTTTGTCGACACCTTCGTCTATCGTGCCGGCGATGTCGTCGGCGCCCAGGTGGAGGGCCTGCTCGGGCGCCTCGGAATGGGCCTGGCCGCGGTTGCCAGTGTGGCGGTACCGCTGGCACTGCTGTGGACGGCCCTGGCGATCTGGCTGGGGCGAACGCAGCAGCGCATCGCGGCAGAGAGAAAAGGGCTATAAGCTGTAAGCTCTAAGTTGAACTCTGGTAGAACTCAGCTCTTTCAGTGCTCCTGCTTAAAGCTTATGGCTTACAGCCCGCCCCGCCTCACGCAGGGGCACAGCCCAAATTACCGACCATTGTGTGATCACGCTGAACAAACCAGCGCACAGGGTTTCAAAGCAAGCACATAAAAAAGGAGAACAGCCATGATTTCCCGTCGCAACTACCTGAAACTCAGCCTCGCAGCCGGTGCTGCGCTCGCCGTCAAGCCACACCTGTTGTGGGGCGCCGACAAGCAGCTGGCGCCCATCACGCGTGCCATTCCGTCGAGCGGCGAACGGCTGCCCGTGGTCGGGCTCGGCAGTTCGGCAACCTTTTCGAGCCTGGCGGGCAGCGGTGAAGTCGATGGCCTGCGGGACGTCTTTCGCACCCTGGTGGACAAGGGTGGCCGTGTCTTCGACACCGCGCCCAGCTATGGTGCGTCGGAACAGGTCGCAGCGGACATCGTCAACGAACTGGGCATCGCCGATCAGGTCTTCTGGGCCACAAAGGTGAACGTCGCGCCGCGCGGTGGCGGCAAGGCGGACCCGGAGGCGGCGCGCGCCCAGATCGAAACATCCTTCACCCGTATTGGGAAATCTCCCATCGACCTGATCCAGGTTCACAATCTGGGCGACGTGCCGGTGCAGCTCGGTATTCTCAAGGAGCTCAAGGAAGACAAGCGCGTGCGCTACATCGGCGTCACCACCACCTTCCCACGGCAGTATGGTGAACTCGAACAGGTCATGCAGCGCGAGCCTCTCGATTTCATCAGTGTCGATTACGCCATCGACAACCGGGTCATGGAGGAGCGCATCCTGCCGCTGGCCCGGGACAAGGGTATCGCGGTGCTCATCTACGTGCCCTTTGGCCGCACCCGCCTGTGGGACAAGGTCCGCGGACACGAGGTGCCGAGTTGGGCCGCGGAATTCGATGCCCATTCCTGGGGCCAGTTCTTCCTGAAATTCATCATTGCTCACCCGGCGGTCACCGCCACCACTCCGGCCACCAGCCGCCCTCATCACATGATCGACAATATGGGCGCAGCCTATGGCGAATTGCCGGACGAGGCCATGCGCAGGCGCATGATCGAGCATATCGAGAGCCTGTGAGCACGACTGGCTGGGTTCAACGGACAACCCAGACAACCTGACCCGGACGGCGGGACCAGCGCTGGGGAATCGGGGTTGAAGCAAGAATGCTGGGAAGCCTGTTAAAGGGAGTCCGTGGTTACTGATTTTGATGCCGTTGTGAGCGAGACATGAACGCGGATATGGGATAGCCCGCGGTTGCGGGGGAGATGGCGGCGGGCATCCTTTTGGGCCCGTCCCTGTTTGGCCTGCTGGCGCCGGGAGCGTTTGCGTTCGTGTTCCCCCAGGACTCACTGGGCGCCCGCCGCTGGTCACGACCATGCTGACGGGGCCGCTGCTGACGTTTTTCTCGCGGCAAAGGGCTTCGGCCCGGGGGATTACGGGGTGATCAGGGCGCCCGCACGAACAGCAGCGACGTGTTGATTCCCCCAAAGGCAAAATTATTGCTCATCACGCAGTCCACGGCCATGTCCCGGCCGGTACCCAGTATGTGATCGAGAGGAGCGCAGGCTTCGTCCAGGTTGTCGAGATTGGCGGTGCCGTGAAACCAGTCGCGCTTCATCATTTCGATGGCCACCATGGCTTCCAGGGCGCCGCAGGCGCCCAGGGTGTGGCCGGTGAAACTCTTGAAGGCACTGATAGGGGTCCTGGCGCCGAACAGCCGATAAGTGGCCTGGCTTTCGGCGATGTCGCCACGGTCGGTGGCGGTACCGTGGGCGCTGATGTAGCCCACGGCCTCCGGCGTCAGGCCGGCGTTGCGCAGGGCCTGGGCCATGGCCCGGTACATGGTCTCCGCCTCGGGCTGGGTGACGTGGCTGCCGTCGGAGTTGGTGGCGAAGCCGACGATCTCGGCGTGGATGCGGGCGTTACGCGCCAGGGCATGGTCGCGTTCCTCCAGGATCAGGGTGCCGGCGCCTTCGCCGATGACCAGACCGTCCCTGTCCCGGTCAAAGGGGCGTGGCGTCAGGTGTGGCGCGTCGTTGCGGGTGCTGGTGGCGTAGAGCGTGTCGAATACCGCTGCTTCGGTGGCGCACAGTTCCTCGGCACCGCCCGCCACCATCAGGTCCTGGTGGCCGTATTTGATGGTCTCGTAGGCGTAGCCGATGCCCTGGCTACCGGATGTGCAGGCACTGGAGGTGGGTATGATCCGCCCCTTCAGGTTGAAGAAAACCCCGATATTGACTGCCGCCGTGTGGCTCATCATTTTCAGGTAGGAGTTGGCGTTGATGGCGGCGCCGTTGTGGTTGAGCAGCATGTTGCCGAAGTCGACTACGGCGTCGGGGCTGCCGGTGGACGAGCCGTAGCTGACTCCCATGCGTCCGTCCTGGATGATGGGGTTGTCGAGCAATCCCGCGTCCGCAAGCGCCAGCTCCGTGGCGCGGGTGCTCATCAGCGCCACCCGCCCCATACTGCGCACGGACTTGCGGGAATAGTGCTCCGGCCGTTCAAAATCCGCCACGGGGGCACCCAGGCGGGTATTGAGGTCGGGGTATTTGTTCCAGTCCTCCATCACCCGGATGCCATTGAGGCCCTTGCGCAGGTGATGTTCGATGGTGGCCCAATCGTTGCCGATGGGCGAAAAGCCGGCCATGCCGGTGACCACGACGCGGCGCATCAGCACAGCCCTCCGTTGACGGCGATCACCTGGCGGGTGATATAGGCGGCTTCGGGGGACAGCAAGAAGCGCACCAGTGCCGCCACCTCTTCTGGCCGGCCGGCGCGGCGCGCCGGAATCATGGTCATCAGGTCTTCGGGTACCGAGTCTTCGCTCATCCCTGTGTCGATCAGTCCAGGCGCCACGCAATTCACGGTGATTTCCCTCTTTGCCAACTCCAGCGCCAGGGATTTGCTGGCGGCGATGATACCGGCCTTGGCGGCGCTGTAGTTGGTCTGCCCGCGGTTGCCGACCAAGCCCGACACCGAGGCAATAGTGACGATGCGCCCCGGCTTGCGGCGGCGCACCATGGGCATCACCACCGGGTGGAGCACGTTGTAAAAGGCATCGAGGTTGGTGTGGATCACCGCGTCCCAATCGTCGTCACTGAGAGCGGGAAAAGCGCCATCGCGGATGATGCCGGCGTTGCACACCACGGCATAGTAAGCACCGTGGGCCTCCAGGTCGGCCTCCAGCGCCGCGCGGCTGTGCTCGCGGTCGGCAACGTCGAACTGCAGTACCCGGGCCGAGCCGCCGCCGGCTTCGATGATCTGCCGCACGGCGTCGGCCTCGGCGACCCGACTGCGGCAGTGCAGTACCAGCGGGTAGCCGGCGTGGGCCAGCGCCAGGGCGATGGCGCGGCCTATGCCCCGACTGGAGCCTGTCACCAGGACAGCTCCGTTCACAGTGGATTCTCCTGCATGAAGTCCTCGATATTGTCCGGCATGTAGACGTTGAGATTGGTCGTGGTGGCGATTCCCGGACCGTGGATCGAACACCTGAAAACCGCCAGGCCGCTGGTGCTCTCAGTAACGGCTTCCACCGATACTGCCAGCCGCGCTCCCGGTGGGAAATAGGCGCAGCCTGGTTCATAGCGGCGGGTGCTCACCAGGAAGCCGATGCGCACCGGTTCCCCGTCGCGGCGGGCGCATATTCCGGCATAGGCGGCGATGGCCTGGCCCATGTACTCCAGCCCGACCCACGCGGGTACGCCGCGGGCCTCGGCAAAAGCCGATTCGGCACTGATGATAACACTGGCGGTGAGACCATTGGCGCGCACCTCGTCGATGGCGTCCAGCAGAATCATGGGACTGTCGTGGGGGACCAGGTTGCGGATGTCGGGATAGGGTGTCATGGCGTCTCGCGGCTGAAAATCAGCGACAGGTTGTTGCCACCGAAGGCGAAGGAATTGCTCATCACCGCCCGCGCCGGGCGCTCCAGATGGTTGCGGCCGAGCCCGCGCATGGCCGGCATGGCCTGGTCGGCGCAGCCGTCCCAGTGGTGGGGTGGGAGCCGGCCGTCGTCGCGCTGCAGCAGCAGCCAGCACAGCAGTGCCTCGATGGCGCCCGCCGCCGCCAGGGCGTGGCCGGTGAGAGGTTTGGTGGAACTGCACGGGACGTCGCCGCCCAGCACCCGGTGCACCGCGATGGCCTCCATGAGATCGTTCTGTACCGTCGCGGTGCCGTGGAGGTTGATGTAGTCGATCCGTTCCGGGGCCAGCCGGGCCGCGGCGAGGGCCTGGCGGATCGCTGCTGCTGCGCCCTTTCCTTCGGGGTCCGGTGACGATATGTGGTGGGCGTCGGAAGTCTCGCCCCAGCCGGCCAGTCGTACCGGGCCCGGTTCACGGGTCATCACGAACACAGCGGCACCTTCGCCGATATTGATGCCCCGGCGGTTGATGCTGAAGGGGTTGCAGGGTGTGTCGGCAATTACCGTCAGCGCCGAGAAACCCTCCAGTGTCATGCGGCACAGGGTGTCGACGCCCCCGGCAAGCACCGCGTCGCACACACCCAGCCTCAGCAGCCGCGCCGCCGAGGCCAGGGCCTTGCCGCCGGAGGTGCAGGCTGACGACAGGACGGTGCAGGGGCCGCCGAGGTCGAGCCAGCGGGCCAGGAAACGCCCGGGTGCCGAGAATTCCTGCGTGGTATAGCTGTAGTTCTCCGCAAGGGACAGGCCGCCGGCGCTGGCCGTCAGCGCCGCCTCGCCGTCGGCGATGCCGGAGGTACTGGTGCCGATGACGATGCCGATCCGGTTGCGTCCAAATCGGGTCTTCAGGCGTTCGATCACCGGCACAAGGGGGGTCACCGCCGCCGCCAGCATGCGGTTGTTGCGGCTGTCCTCGCCGGCGACTGCCACCGGCGGAAGGGAGGACCGCACCTCGCCCAGGGGCAGGGGGCGGCCGGGAGAGTAGTTGTCGCTGAGGCTCAGGGGGGCGGGCACCGCGGCGAACAGGTTGTGCGCCACCGCGTCGGGGCTCGCCCCCAGGGTGCAGATGACACCGGCGTGGTTGAGGTATACGGCGCTCACAAATCGGCCCTCGAAAGGGTGAGAATGCCGAGGCGGATGTCGCGCCCGATGTACTCCACATCGCGGGCGCTGTCTCCCCCATCACCCGGGGTGGCGTAGCTGAGCCGCACCAGTTCCCGCTTGCCGTAGCGCAGGGACCTGATACGACTTTCCCGCGCGGTGGCCTCGACCACGGACCAGCCGGGATCGTCGAAGCGCCACTGGTCCAGGGCCAGGTTGTGCAGGTAGATTGCCAGCAGCAACTGGTGGGACAGTTCGGCGGACCAGCCCGGCGGAGCATCCAGGGTCTGCGGTTCGCCACCGGTGTGGACCACCGTCACCAGGCGCCGGCCCAGGCCGTCAAAGGCCACCAGGGTGAGTTTGCCGGGGGTGACCGCCACCGCTGCCAGCAGGGTTTGATCCGCGCCCTGGGCACTGACATGAACCTGTTCCTGGCTCTGCCAGCAGCAGGGCAGTCCGGCGGGCGCGGGCAGGGGCGGCTGCGCGTGGCGCGGCAGGGCGCCGGGCCCCGCGCAGCCGCCGATCGCGGCGGCGAGCACGAATGCCGCGAGCGCTCTCACCGGCACACTTCCACCAGCGCGGCAAGGCGGCGCCGGGACTCACGCACGAAGGGGTTGGCGGTATCCCAGGCGTAACCGGCCAGGATGGAGGAAATCATCGCCCGCACCTGGGGCTGATGGCGCGGGGAGAAGATCACCTTCTGGAAGGAGCCGTCGTACCAGCCGCCCACGTAGGTGCGGAAGGTGTCCACGCCGAGGCGCAGGGGCTCGGCGTACTCCCGTTCCCAGTCGACGGCCCCGCCGGCCAGTTGTCGCGCCACGAGGGGGGCGGAAAGGCTGGCGGATTTCATCGCGATGGTTACGCCGGAGGAAAACACCGGGTCGAGGAATTCCCCGGCATTGCCCAGCAGGGCGAAGCCCGGGCCCCACAGGGACTTGACGCTGCAGGCATAGCCGCCGATGTGGCGGGCAGGGGTGTCGAACACCGCATCGACAAGCAGTGCGGACAGGTCGGGGCTTTCGCCGATGGCGCTCCTGAGCTGCGCGAGGAGTTGTTCCGGCGTGCCGGTATCGCCACTGAAATAGTCCTTGCGGGCTACCACACCCACCGAGCAGCGGCCGTTGCTGAAGGGAATGAGCCAGTACCACACGTCGTCGAATTCCGGGTGTACCACGATCAGGATTTTGTCCCGGTCGTGGTTGGGGTTGCTGATATGGTCAGCGATGTGGGTGAACACGGCCATCCGCACGGGGAAGTCGGAGGGCACTTCCAGATCCAGCAGGCGCGGCAGCACGCGGCCGAAACCCGATGCATCGAGGACGAACCCGGCGTTCAGCTGGCATTGCCGGTCCAGGTCGTCGCGATAGCTGAGCACCGGCAGTCCGTCGTCCCGGTAATGGAAGGCTTCGATGCGATGCCCGAAACGCACCTCGGCGCCCGTGGCGGCCGCCTGGTCGGCCAGCAGGTGGTCGAAGTCGGCGCGCTGGACCTGGTAGGTGGTGCCCGGCCCACTGCTGAACTTATCGCGGAAGTCGAAAGTGGCGTAGTCGCCGTTGCGGACGAAGGCAGCGCCGTTCTTGTACTGGAAGCCGGCCCGGTCGACGGCCTGTGCCATGCCCGCCTCGTGGACGAACTCCATGCACTGGGGCAGCAGGCTCTCGCCGATGGAGAAGCGCGGGAAGGTCGCCTGTTCGAGAACGGTCACCCGGAGCCCGTGCTGGCGCAGCAGGGCGGCGGCTATGGCGCCGGAGGGGCCGGCGCCGATGATGGCGACATCGGTGGTTTCAGTCATGCGTTGCGTCCTTTCGTGAAGGTGTCAGTCTCAGCAGGTGGAACAATAGCGGTGTGATCAGCCAACTGCACAGCAGCCCGGCGAATACCACGGTGCCGAAATGGTGCAGTACTGGCATCCGGCTCAGGGACAACAGGCCGAAAGCCAGCAGCGAGGTGAAGATCGCCAGGGTTGCGGCCAGCCAGGTCTCGCCGTCGAGGCCGAGTTCCAGATAGAACACGGCCGTATCCACGGACAGCCCGAGCACCAGCAGCAGGGCCAGGATGTGGAACAGGGTCACCCCGCCGGCGGCGGATGATGCCAGGCTGGCGAACAGGGAGATGAGCACGGAGGCGGCGACCAGCAGCCCGCGGCGGCCGAATCCCACCGTGCAGACCAGGGTGAACAGGGCGACGAACGTCGCCAGCAGCAGGGTGGTTTCAGTGCGCAGCCGCTCAAGGGTGGCGGACAGTGCCGCCACCTGGTCCACTACACGCACGCCGGGCAATTCTCCCGCGGCCTGGCGCGTCTCCGGCGCTGTTTCTGCACCCTGTTGAACGAGCACCAGGCCCTGCCGACCGTCGACGAGCCGCAGTGCCGGAAACAGGCTGGCCACGTCCGCTGGCACGTTCTCCGGAATCAGGCTGTCGCGGAAGTCGCCGGGGAGCGCGCGCCATTCCCGGCAGTCGCTGCCGAGGCGGGCGCAGAAGCTGGCGATGGCGCCGTCGGAACCGTAGAGCTTGTCCGCCACCAGGGCATGGTCCTCGCGCTGGCGGGACAGGGAGGGCACCATCTGTACCGCCGCCATCACCGGAGATCGCGGGCCGCTCTCTTCCAGGAGCGTCACCAGCCGCTCCATGCGTTCCAGTACCTGCTGCGACCCGCCGCCCTGCACGGCCCAGTAACGCTGGCTGTCCACGCCGCCGAGCAGTGCCCGCGCCTGCCGCTCGCTGTCCAGCAGCGCTGCACTCGAGGTGTTGAGCAGGCGGATGTCGTCGCGGCCTCCCTGCGCCGTGATCCACAGCCCGAGGGCTGGCGTCGCCACCGCCAGGATCAGCAGCCACGGCCAGCGCCGCGCCGCGAGCCGCAGGTACGTCCCCGCCAGGTAGCGGGGGTACAGCGTTCTCCAGCGGTCGAACGCTCTCGAGTGCGGCGCCCGGTAGCAGTGCCACAGCACGGCCACGGCGCCCCAGGCGCCCAGCAGGCCGGCGGCCATGAACACGGCGAACTGGTGCAGGCCCGGAAAGGGGGACCACAACTGGATCAGGTAGGCGGCGATACTGGAACAGGCGCTGAGCAGGACGCCGCGCCGTATCAGGCGCCCAGCCGCCGCGGCGTCCCGCAGAACCTGGTGCTTGACGAGGAAATGAAAGCAGAAGTCCACCGCCAGGCCCAGGAGGGTGGACCCGAAGGCCAGGGTGACCAGGTGGATCCTGTCGAACACGGCGAAGCTTGCCGACATGGCCACCAGAACGCTGCTGACCAGGGTGAAGGCGATGGCGGCGAAGGCCTGCCGGGAGCGGAACACCAGTAGTACCAGCAGCAGGCTTCCCAGCAGGGAGCCGATGCCGATGGTGGAAATTTCGAAGCGCGCAAGGCGGCTGGCCTCGGCGGCGTGGAACACGAGCCCGGATCTGAGCAGGCGAATGTCCGGATGGGCTGCGGCGAAGTCCGCCACGGTATCCGCCACACCCTGGCTGGCGGGGTCGAGGGGGCTGCCGGCCAACTCGCCTCGCAGCAGCCGCCAGGTCTGGCCGTCGCGGCGCAGGGCGGGCAGGTCGCTGCCCTCGAACTGGCCGGCGCCGGCGAACAGTGCCTGCAGCCAGCGGCCGCCGAGATTGAAGGGGTCGTGCGCCAGGTCGTAGAGGCGCGGGGCGGGCACCGGGCTGTGGAGTTCGCGCAGCAGGTCGTCCGCCAGGGACTCGGGGGTGCGGTTTTGCAGGGCGTCGCGCAGTTCACCTGACAGCAACTGGTGGCGGTAGGGGGCAAAGAAGTCCCGCAAGGTCGCGAGCGGGTCCGCGTCCTCCCCGGTCGTGATCGAGCCCCGCGCGGCGAGCTGCTGCCGCAGTTCGCCGGTGAGCCGCCGCGCGCTGTCCCCGTCGGGGTGGGATATCAGTACGATAAAGCCCCTGTCGAGACGCTCGGCGGCGAGCCGGGCGAGTTCCAGGTCGCCGCCGGCGTCCGGTATCAGGCCGAGGATGTTGCTCTCAAAGGCGTTGCCAGCCGCCAGGCGCGAGGCGCAATAGAGTGCCGCCAGGAGCAGCAGGGCGGTCCAGATCAGTACCGGACGGGAGCGCTGGAGAGCCATCAGCGGCCGGCCTCGCGGCGCGCGGTTACCCGCAGGGTCAACTCACTGCGGTCGCCGTTCGCCTCACGTATGTCCACGTGGTCTACGTGGTCCCCGCCTTCCACCAGGATGCTGTCTATCTGGCTCGCCATGCCCGGCAGGAGTGGGGTGAGGCGCAGCGACCAGCCGTCGCTGCGAGGCTCGGGCGCAAGGGCGAAATACGCTGCCAGGCGCTCGGTGTCGCCGGAAAAGATTCCCAGGAAAATTCCCGCCACCGTCTCCGTGGCGGGAATTGGCCGGATATTGCCCGCCTCGTCCACCGCGACCACGCCGTCCCGCGGGGTTACCCGCACTTCGCCGGCCAGGGGCGCCGTGGTGCGCCATGTGATGCCTTCGACGCGCTGATAGCGGAAGGTGCCGGAGGAACGCAGCGGCACTGCCAGCACGGCGACGTGGCGGACCTGTTCAAAATTCCCCTCGAGGTATTCGGTATCCGCCAGGTGGGCGATCAGCGACAGCGGCAGTCCATCCCCTTCCTCCTGCGCGGCCCAGGCCGCCGGCAGCCACAGCAGCCACAGCAGAAGTCCTGCCAGCGGCCGGATCACGGCAACAGTCCCAGCTTGTGGGCCAGGACCGGCGGCGAGGCGAACTGCATGTCGCCGCTGTCCATGGCGACGGCCACCTGGATGGTATGGCCCTTGGTGAGCCGTTTGCCGGTGGTAAGGTCGGCGATCAGGTAGTCGATGCGCAGGCGGTTCTCCCACTCCACGAGAGTGGCGGTCACCCGGATCTTCTGCTGGAAACTGGCGGGAGCCACATAGCGGATGTGCATGTCGATCACCGGCCAAAAGTACCCGGACGCGCTCATCTGGGGATAGTTGTAGTCGATCCGGTCGAGCAGCGCGCAGCGCGCCAGTTCGAAGTATTTGCTGTAGTGGCCGTGCCAGGCCACCTGTGCCGAATCCACGTCGTGGAATGGAATCTCGAAGATGATTTCGGCACTGGGGAGGGGCGGGCTGTCGGACATGGCGTCACCTGTCATCGCGGAACTGCGGGTCGTGCGCCACACGGGCGGACTCCCAAAAGGGAAAGAAGTTGTACCACTGCCAGGGCGCCGCCAGGCAGTGGTGGGCGAGCCGCGCCGCGAAGGCCCTGGCGAGGGCGTGGCGCTGCGCGCCGCGGCGGTTGCGGGGTACCGCGCCGCCCTGCCACAGAACATCGAAATGGATGTGGTAGCGGCCGCTGTGCTTGAGGCAGTGAATGGTCAGCACCGGTGCTTCCAGCGCCACGGCCAGGGCGAAGGGGCCGAGGGGGAAAGGGGCGGGTGCGCCGAGAAAGTCCAGGCTGAGGCTGCGGTCGTTGTCGATCGCCACCCGGTCGGCGGCAATGGCGACGAATTCGCCGGCACCGATCTTTTCGTTGAGGCGGATGGCGGTGGCCACGTCGAGATCGGCGACCTGGAGCAGCTCGATCCGGGACTCCCTGTTGTACTGGGCCAGTATGGCGTTGAACTTGGCGGCGTTGGCGGTGTGGTGGAGGACCGTGAGCCGGAGCCCGGGCCGGGTTTCGGACAGCGCCTGGCAGATCTCGAAGTTGCCCAGGTGGGAAATCAGGATCAGGGCGCCCCGCCGCCGTTGCAACAGGTCGTCGATGGTGTCGCTGCCGTGGAGCATCACGCGGTCCCGGGTGATGTCGCCCATCCACACGGCCAGTTTGTCCAGCAGGGCGTTGGCGAACTGCCACAGATGGCGGACGAAATGCCAGGGGCGCGGCGGCGGGAACGCCGGGTTGATACGGTGCATGCGCGCACGATAGTCGGCGGAGGCCCGCCGCGCGCGGCCGTGGAACAGCGCGTAGCACAGCACCACGGGCGCCAGGCACAGGCGGAATGGCCATATGCCGCCGTGGCGGTAGACCGCGATCAGCAGGCGCATGCCCCGCAGGGTGGCGGTCTCGGGGCGCGCCGCCCAATGGTCCGCGGGGCTCACGGGGCGTTCCCCGGGCGGCGCAGGCGCCGTGCCAGCAGTGTTGGCAGGCGCGTCAGCATGGTGAGAAACAGCCGGGCATGCGTCCCTGAAATCAGGACATTGTCGCGCCACAGACGGAAGTGGGAGATGCCGTCTTCGGGGTAGGTCACCCGGGTTTGCCGCTGTTCGAGGGGAAGCCCCGCCCACTGCCAGCGGACGATGAATTCCACGTCGAATTCCATGCGGCTGCCCATGGGATGCCTGTCCAGCAGTGCGCAGGCCTCGGCCAGCGGATAAACCCGAAAGCCGCACATGGCATCGCGGATGCGGGTGGACAGGGTGTTGATCCACACCCAGACGTGGGTGGCATAGCGGGCGTAGTAGCGGTGGCGGGGCACGCTGGCATCGTAGGCCGGGTAGCCTGCCACCAGGGCGCGCGGGCGGCGCCGGGCGATGCCGATGAAAGGTTCCACGTCAACGGTGTCGTGCTGGCCGTCCGCGTCGATCTGGAGGGCATGGCTGAAGCCCAGGGCCAAGGCGGCGCGCAGGCCGTCCTTGACCGCGGCGCCCTTGCCGCCGTTGGCGGGGCGTCTCACCAGGTGGACCTGCCCGCGCCCGGCGGCGATGGTGTCCATCAGCGCGCGGCACAGGGCGTCACTGCCATCGTCCACCAGCACCACCGGCAGGCCGCTGCCGAGCAGGTCGTCCACCGTGCGCTCCAGTACCGCCGGGTGGTTGTACACCGGGAGCACCGCGCAGGCGCGAAAATTTTCGGCAGTCATGGCGGAGTCCCTCGCGCGAACAGTACCCGTCCGCTGGCATGCTTGGTGCGAGGCGATTGGTAGCTGAAATGCAGCTTCGAGCAATCCGGCCGCCATTGCAGTTCCAGGGTCACCACGATGCCGGGCTGGACGATCTGCTGGAATTTGACTGCTTCGAGGCCGGCGAACTCATCGAGCCCGGTGAACCGTTCCCTGGCGTAGTGAATCGCCCAGTGGACCTGCACCACGCCGGGCAGCACCGGCCTGCCGGGGAAATGCCCATTGAAATAGAAGAGGTTGTCGGGAATGTGCAGGGTGAGCCGGCAGCTGTCGCCGGATACCTCGCTGTCGAGCAGGAGCGGGAAACGGCCCTGGCGCTCGCTGATGAACAGATCTGTCAGGGCGTCACCGGTAATCTTGCCCTGGCCGTTTACCGGCAGCCTCGCCACATAGCGCCAGTATCTGGGCAGGGCTATGGGTTCAACCGGCCCGGCGATATGCGCTTTCAAAAGACCATTGACGGCGTTCCTGCCGCGGTCGACCAGCGCCGCATTGCCGTCATGGTTGAGCGAGACTACAGCGCCGAGGCGGCCCTTGCGTTCCGCCAGCAACACCACCCGGGCCTCCCGCACCCAGGGGTGGCCCGCCAGGGCGTTTTCGACGGCGGTCAGGGAGACCCGTTTGCCTCCCACCTTGACGATGCGGTCGATGCGCCCGGCGAGGCTGAAGGTATTGGGTGAATGTATTTCACCGCAGTCCGCCACGACCAGGGGGCGCCGTTCTGGAAGTGCCGGGGAATGAATCCGCAGCTGGCGGGATGCGGGCGGGTGGTCGATGTCGATGCCGGGCAGGCAGTGCCAGTCTCCCGCGGACTCTTCACGCCAGGCGACGGCGCCGGTCTCGGTGCTGCCGTAGATTTCCGTCACCGTCCTGCCGAACAGGGCCAGGCAGCGGGCGGCGGTGTCCTCGGGCAGGGGCGCGCCAGCACTGAAGACCCGTGCAACGCGGCCGCGAAGCGCCGCCGCGTCCAGGCTGTCTGGCAGGTGCTGCAAGTGCACGGGGCTGCACATCAGGGTGACGCGGTGAGTGCGTACCAGGGCTGCGAGGGGCTCGGGATAGTGGACGGGGCGCGCGTGGAACAGCGCGCCCCGGGCCAGGGGCCAGAGCAGCCCGAAGGGCAGGCCGAACATATGGTGGTGCGACACCATGTTGACCACCAGCGTATTCGCCAGCGAATCTCCCCACAGTTCGTCCAGCATGGCGAGCTCGGCGTCGAGCTGGGCAAGGCTTTTAGGCACCGGCTGTGGGGCGCCGGTGGAACCGGAGGTGAACAATACCAGGGCGGTGTCCGCCGGCATGTCCGCGGGCAGGGCCGCGGGGTCGAAGGCGCCGGTGCGGATGTCGCCCGCAAGAGGTTCGGCCAGGGCGTGGGCAAGGTCGCGAAAACCGTTGGCGGAGAGCACGGCGACCCTGCCCTGGCGCCAGGTGGACCACAGGCAGGCCAGGAACTCGCAGGGCTCGGGCTGGTGGATGGCGACGGGGCCGGGGGGAAGCGTGGCGAGGCGTTCCTCATGATGGCGAACCCTGCGGCGAAACCACCCCCAGTCGACGATGCCCTCCGGTGCAGCCGCCAGGGGCCGGGTGTCGGCGATGGCGTCACCGGCGATCAGCGAAATCAGGGAGTCAACCATGGGCGGGGACACGCACACGGCGGCGTACCAGCCATTCGCCGCCCATCAGTATAGCCATCAGCAGGTAGGCGATCAGGCCGTTGTACAGCGCCCACCAGTGCGGGTCGAGGAACACGGTGGCGAGAGCGACGGCCCCGTTGAATGCAAAAAACACGGCCCACACCTGGGTCACCCTGCGGGTATAGCGGATCGCTTCCGGGGGAAGGTCCGGCTCTCGCACGCGTGCCAGTACTTCGATGGCAGAGGGCGGGCGGGCCAGGCTTGCGGCAAAGATCAACAGCAGCAGGCCGTTCACCATGACCGGATACAACAGCAGACCATGGGATGAGTCAAAAACCAGGGTGATGATGCAGGCGCCGGCTGCCGCCAGTACCATGTACATCGGCTCCGTACCCGGGCGCGCCACGAGCAGGCGGCAAGCGGCGACGGCCATCAGCAGCGCCGCCAGCCAACGGGGGTCCAGGTAGCGCAGGCCGGTGAACACGGCCAGAGGGTAGAGCAGGAACAGAACGCTGCCCGCGAGCCGGCTGGTTGCGCCTTCAGCCATCGGTGAGAAGGTCTTCCACCGCGGTGACGATATCGCCAACAGTGCGGACGTTCTTGAAATCTTCGGGCGCGATCTTGCGACCGGTATAGTTCTTGAGTTCCACGATCAGGTCCACTGCATCGATGCTGTCGATATCGAGGTCGTCATAGAGGTGGGCGTCTTCCCTGAGATCACCCGGATCGAGCTCGAACATATCGCTCATCAGGTCAACCACGTGCCGGTAAATGTCCTGGCGGGATTTCATGCCTGTGCGCCTCCGCCCTGGTTCCAGCCCGCCACCAGATTCGCCAGGTCGGCGATGCTGGAAAAATGCCGTTTGACGTCGGTGGATTCGGGGTCGAGTCTGATGCCATAGCGTTTTTGCAGCGCAACGCCGATTTCCAGGGCGTCTATGGAGTCCAGGCCAAGCCCGTCGTTGAACAGGGGCGTGGCATCGTCGATGTCCTCGGGCCCGACGTCTTCCAGCTCCAGAGTTTCGATGATCAGGATTTTGAGTTCTTTATACAGTGCTGCATTGCCCATGAAGATAGCGTTCCTTGGTGAAAAACTGTTCCAGATGCCGTGTCAGACGCCGCGATCCCAGTGTCGCGGGGCAGTCCAGAAAAGGTATTACGTCGATGTCGTCACCGACTGAAAAGGAAATCACAAACCGCCGCTCGGGGATATGATACCACTTGTGCCCTTTGCTCAATGTGGGGGGATCGCAGTGGATGATGACGGGTGTCACCGGTACCTCGCAACGTACGGCGATATTGGCGGCGCCCCGCTGGAAATGCATGGGAGCACCCTCATCGCTGCGGGTGCCCTCGGGGAAAATCACCAGGACGTCGCCATTTTCGAGAGAGCGGGCAGACTGGTTCAGCAGGCTGTTGCCACTGTCGTTCGTGATGTAGCCGGCCAGCGAAATGAAGCCGCGCATCGCCGGATTTATCAGCAGGCGGCTTTTCACGACACAATTGGCATTGGGGATGAATGCCACCAGGAACACCACGTCGATCAGGGTGGGGTGGTTTGCCAGCACCAGCAGGCCGTTGCGGTGGAGTTTTTCCAGGCCCTCCGTGCGCCAGCGCAGCACGCCAAGGCATCGCATGAGGTGGGCGAACCCGAGGAAAAGCCAATGCGCCAGGCGTCGCGCCCGGCGCTGCCGGACAGCGGCGCTGCCGGGGAGCAGGTAGAGCAGCGGTGTGGCCAGCGCTGGTACCAGCACGCCGCCCAAGCCAAACATTGTGAAGCAAAAGCCAGTGGCGGACAGGCGCCAAAAATAGTTGAGCCGGTTCCAGGCGTTCATGGTCAGCGTTTTGCGATGATCCAGTGCCCGCCGTTGTGAGCACTATGGAAAAGCCGTGCGCCGGAAGCGAGAAACTCGATGAATTGCAGTGCTTCGGGAATATCTTCACTGCCCTGCGGCATGATGGGAGAGCTGTCCTGGGTCAGCATGGCCTGAAGCCCTCCATCGGCGCTGACGGTGAAGCCGGCGGCAAAGGGCGTTGCGGGCCAGGGGCAATCGCGCCGGTAGATGAGCGGAACGGGTACGTCAGCAATGACGCAGATCACGCGCTCATGGCCTTCGTGCAGCAGGCCGACCGCTTCCAGCAGTACGGGGACCAGGCATTCCTCCAGAGCGGCGATACTTGAGATGCCAGCGGTGGTGCCGCTGTGGATGGACAGGATGCCGGTGATGGCGTTGTGGACCGAAAGACTGAAGTGCATCGGCGACACCGGCTCGCCGCGGGCCATCTCGGAGAGCACATTGAGGGTGCGCTCGATGTCTCCGTGCCGCGATCCGTAAACGATGGGCAGGTTGGCATGGTGCTCATTCATGCGTAGGATTTCAGCGGCGGCAGCGCGCCCCAGGGTGTTCAGGCGACGGCGCAGCATGGAGGGAAGCGCGGAGGCGTCGGGAGCGTCGCTGACCTGCAGCGGTCCGCCTGGCATCGACTGATGAGCGGGGAGCGACGTCCAGCCAGACCAGTTGGAAATTGCAAATTCTACAGCCATCCCAGGCCCGCACCCTGTTGTATTTGAACGTAATCTGGAAAATGCGCGGCTGGACAATGCAAACCGCGTTTGATTAAATCAAAGGCATTCTAGCAGATCACCCCGTGCTGACAAGCGCTGCAGGACGGCCCCTGGGAATGTCACGGCGCGACAGGCGGCCCACAAGGAGTGTCCGATGCGCTACCCCGTTTTTCTCGCTTTTACCTTCTCGATATTGTTGAGCATGCCTGGCCAGGCGCGCGATACCCGCCATCTGTTGCCCCTTTCCGAGGCGCTGTCGTCCGCGGACTTCAAGGAAAAACTCGATCCGGATATTCGTCTCTATTTTGGCGACGCACCTCATCCTCAACCCGAGAAGCGGTTGGGGGAGTTCGTTTCCAACAGAAAAACCAACTCCGTGGGAAAGTCCGACCAGGAGGCATGCCGCTGGGTGCTGTTGTCCGCGCTGCTCAGCCTGCAGAAGCGCGCGGCGGCGGAGGGCGGCAACGCGGTGGTGAACATCCGCAGTTATTACAAGAAAAAGACATTCTCCAGCGACACCGAGTACGAATGCCACGCGGGCGCGGTGGTGGCGGGCGTCGCGCTGAAAGGAGAGGTGGTCAGGTTACACAGTAGCACTCTATGACGGCGGTGGCACTGCTGCTCCTGGACATAAATACTCTTGCTCCCGGGAAGCTGGATACTTGGCTTCAGGGTCTTTCCGGTTCCGATAGAGCCAGGGCTGGCCGGATTGGTTCAGTTCGGCGCCGCCGCCAGTTCATCGCCGGCAGATACCTTTTGAGCGGGTTGATCAAGGAGCGGCTTGGTTTCGATCCGGTGGTGGTCGTGGCTGAGACCGGCGCACCCCGCATCGAGGGAACAGACCTGTGTTGCAGCATTGCCCATAGCGGGGACGGCGTCATCGTGGGGTTTGACGAAGCTCTTCCGTTTGGCCTGGATATCGAGGTGCTGCGACAGCGGGATTTTGACACCCTCGCCGCGGCCTATTTCCACCAGCGCGAAGTATCATCCCTGAATGACTTGCCGGTGGAAGCAAGATGCGAGGAGTTCTACCGGCTGTGGACCCGCAAGGAGGCGCTCGCCAAGGCGCATGGACAGGGAATAACCCTCGGCGGCTTGGCGGAAGACGTGCGGGGTGAACACGCGGGCTTTCTTTCGCTGCATACCCGCAGGGTGGGTGATTTCATGGTTACCACTTGCTGCACGGATGGCAGGCAACCGGAGCTGCTGCTTGCCGGGCCCGGTGTGATATTCGGCTGAAATTACAGGTTCGCGGCGTATTTTTTTGCGTACTTGCGTATCTTTCCCTTGCCGCTCCCGTCCGCGACGGCGGTGAAAGTGTCTCTGTACTCGGCACCGCCGCAGGTGGCCAGTGCTTTCAGCAGCCAGGCCAGGGTATCCACGTCCAGCGGGTCATCGGCACTTTCATGGAGTGCCAGGATGCGGTCGCTCAATGTCGCCGCCAAAACCGGGCTGCTGATGGCCTCGAAGCTGATGCGCTTTGCGCCGATGCGGACGAGCTCCATGTCGGGGGCGATAAGCATGTTGTAATAATTGCGCTGCTGAAAACCCGGGAGATCAAGACCAGGGGGTATCGGCTTGTTTATGAGCGCGTTCCAGCGCTTGTGGGTATCGAGGCTCTCCACGGCAATGCTGGCGTACTTACGCAGCTTGCCTTGTTTTGCTCCACTCGCCACTTCTTGCAGCGTGCCCCGGTACTGCTCGTCGCCGGAAGCGGCTAGCCCCTTTGCGAGCCAGGCCAGATAGTCCACGTGCTCCCGCCCTTTGGTGTCCAGCGTGTATTGTTCCAGCAACAGGGTGTTGATGCGGGCGTAGATTTCCTGCTCTTCCACTGCCCAGTAGGTGAGCCGCTCGGCGTCCTTTTTCTGCGCCAGTTTGTCGTTGCCGCGATAAACCTCCAGAAGCCGCTGGGTTTCCGCCTTGTCAACCGAGGCGCTGGCGGTGAATGCGAGGATGGACAGGGCCATGGCGGTGAAATGAACGCCGATCTTTTCTGCGGCGCGTTTTCTCCCTGATAATCTGTGCGGGCGGCGCTCGAACAGTGTCAAAAAAAGGTGTGACACGGATTACTCCCCCAGTGCGGCAAAAATCTCTGGCTTATTGAAAAGACGGCCAATCTTGGCCTCGAAAGAGGACGATGCCGAGCCGGCGTTCTGGCCTTCGAATCCGCCACCGCCAATAACCTCGTCTCCCTGCAGCCTGTTGCTGGCGATCGTGCGGCCCGCCCCATCGGTAATCTGAAGGTCGAGGTCATAGATCAGGCGGATGCGCATCATCACGTCGGTTTTCCACTCGTTGACTTTGAGGATCACATTGCGTTGCTGCCCTTGACGGGTTGCCGCGGCGGCAATCACGGATGCGTCCGGTGACCGGACATCCAGCGCGGACACCTTGAAGCCGCTTCGTTCCAGGGCCGCCCCGAGACTGGCTGCCATATCCTCGGTCAGGGGCTTGCCGCTTTTTGTGGTGACGTTGAATGGATTGCCGAAACCGCCCCGCTGAATACCTATGAAGTCTGGTGCTTTATCACCGCTGACGACGTAGGCGCGGTTTTCCACCACAGCCACTCCCAACTCTCCGGAGCCCTGCAATGGCAGGGATACGGAAACACTGCTGTAGTCGTATTTGTTGCCAACGGCGCAACCTGTGGTGATGGCGAGCAGCAACACTGCGAGAGAGGATTGGAGGTATTTCATGGGGCAGACTCCCTGTTCTATTGTTTGGAAAAAATCTGGTTGAGAACTTCCTTGACCATGCCTTCCGGCGACTTCCTTTTGAGGGACGTGCGGTGGGAGTGGCCGCTGGCGATGACATAATTTGTGCGGGGGTCTCGCAGTTCCACCTTGAGTTCGAGCATGTAGGTAGTGATGTCCCACGACCATTTGTCGATATAGGTGACCACCACATCATATGCTTCCGGGTCCGCGGCTGCCTCGCCTGAGAAGGCAGTTTTACCCAAAGCAGTCAATTCGGCGGCAATGAGTTTTTCGATACCCCGTTCATCCCTGGGTTGGCGTACCACGTAGAAAATATTGTATGTCGATAACTGGATCGATGGGTCTTTGTCGGCGGTGAGGGAAGAGGCACATCCCGTGATTAGAACAGTCAGCAAACAGAGGATGAAATTGCGCAGCACCTTTATCATTATGTCCGTCTCTTTCAGGGTATGAAGCGCGGGGAGCCCTCGGTGTCTTGACCTCCCTGTTACTCATTTAATGGTATACAAAGCACGGCAACTATGCCGTAAACGTATTCTCTTGTCGAGTGTAAGGGTTCTTGATGTAAGGGTACTTGATGCAAGGGTATTTTAAGGAAGCGCTGAACAAATAGCGCATCTCACACAGCTCTCGGTTTCTGCTGAAATATTGAGCAACAACCGAGTTGTTTGAGCACCAGTGCACGTCATTTGGTGCACCGTTTCCCCGATTTCCTACCCCTCCGCCCACCACCGGGGCGCGGTGGGCGGATTTTGCCCTCGGGCAGCCATCAGCCGCTCTCGCAATTTTATTGCCGGACTTCTGGAAACCGCTGTCTGTATCGCGGGTCTCAGGAATTGACACCCTTGGCGAACAACAAGGGCCATGAACCACGGCTTGCTCGCTGCAACGCGGAATGAAAACCTTATGCAATACCCCAGGTATCAGATAGGCAATCCCCTGTTCTTCATCCTCAATGCGGGCTCCGGCCATGCCGACAAGACGGCGGTCAGAGAGACGCTGGAGCAAATGATGGAGGGTGCGGGGCGCAACCACCATCTCTGTCTGGTCGAGAGCGCATCGACGCTGACAGGGGTGGCCAGGGACGCGGTTGCCCGGGCGCTGTCATGCGATGGCGCGGTGGTGGTGCTGGGCGGCGACGGCACGCTCAATGCGGTAGCCGATGTTGCCTTGGCGCAGGGCTGCCCCGTAGGGCTGCTGCCCACGGGGACATTCAATTATTTTGGCCGCACGCACGATATTCCCGAAAATATCGAGGACGCCATTCGCGACCTGCTGCTGGCCGAGCCGCGGCCTGTGCAGGTTGGATTGCTCAACAACAGGGTATTTCTCGTCAACGCGAGCCTGGGTTTGTATCCGCAGGTGCTTCAGGATCGTGAAGCCTGGAAACAGCGCTATGGGCGCCGCCGCCTGGTGGCGGTGTGGTCGGGCGTGGTCAGTGTGCTGCGCGGCG
>CAYXXZ010000038.1:0-26890 GCA_964469165.1 uncultured Porticoccaceae bacterium | reverse complement strand
AAGACGTACTTTCAAGCACTTTGCAGTCTATAGGCAACGCGACTTTTGTCAACAAAAATTTGGTACCCGCGCCACTTTTCTTCGTGCGCGGCTCCGCGCGTGCCCGAGCCATGCATTCCAGCCACGAACGAAGCCTCCCCTCCTACCACGACGCCTCGCCCGCCAGCTTTGCCACAACCTTGTGATGAACGGCCATCTCGTCCTCTGTTGCGCGAATCACCGGCACTCTCGGGCGATCTGCCGGCAGGCGCCTGATTTCCTGCCCGCCGCCCTGATCGGCACCATCCGAATCCTTGCGCAACAGCAGGTTTACCTGCCCGCCGGTCATGGCCAGATACACGTCGGCGAGAATTTCCGCATCGAGCAGAGCGCCGTGCAGCTGGCGCTGGGAGTTGTCCACGTCGTAGCGCTTGCACAGGGCATCCAGGTTGTTCTTCTGCCCCGGGTGCAGTTGGCGCGCCATCGCGAGGGTGTCGATCACATCGCAGCGGTCCTGGATGCGACCATAGCGCTTGTCCAGCTTGGCGAGTTCGTGATTGATGAAGCCGACGTCAAACGGTGCATTGTGAATGACCAGTTGCGCGCCGCTGACGAACTCCAGAAATTCATCGACGATCAGATGAAACACCGGCTTGTCGGCGAGAAACTCCAGGGAAATGCCGTGCACCGCCTGGGCGCCTTCATCGATGTCACGCTGCGGGTGAATGTAACGGTGAAAGTGGCGCCCCGTGGGTCGTCTGCCTACCAGCTCCACCGCGCCTATCTCGATGATGCGGTGGTCCTGGCTGACTTCGATGCCGGTGGTTTCCGTGTCGAGGACGATCTGTCTCATGCTGTCTCCAGTTCATCGATGGCGCGATTGGCGAGACTGTCCGCAATCTCGTTTTCCCTGTGGCCGCTGTGGCCTTTGACCCAACACCACTCGACTTGATGGCGCTCGGATTCCGCCAGCAGGCGCTGCCAGAGATCGACGTTTTTCACGGGTTTTTTGTCCGCCGTGCGCCAGTTTTTCTTCTGCCAAGCGGCGATCCATTGCGTGATTCCCTGGCGCACATACTGGGAATCGGTGGTCAGCCGCACGTTACAGGGCTCCTTGAGCGCGGCCAGTGCCGCGATGGCCGCCATCAGTTCCATGCGATTGTTGGTGGTAAGAGGCTCTGCTCCGTACAGGGACTTTTCCGTGTTGCCATAGCGCAGCAGCGCGCCCCAGCCACCGGGCCCCGGATTTCCACGGCATGCGCCATCAGTAAATATCTCGACATCTTTGCGCATAATCAGGGCTCGTTCTTGGTGGGCTCAACGGTGGGTTTCTTGGCGGCCAGTTTCACGGGATGCATCGCCTTCACCAGCCATTCCTGCTGGCGAGGGATGGGTCGCAAGCGCTGTTTACGCGCCACGATCACGTAGTAGTTGCCAAACGGCAGATGCAGTTTGCGGGCAGTTTTCTCCAGCCAGGTCATTCTCGCCAGGCGACCGCGCATTTGCAGCGGTGGATTATAGCCGCCGTAAATCAATTTTTCGCATTGAAAGCCCAGCAGCCGCAGCCAGTCGATCACCCTTCCCGCGGACAGGCAGCGGCAGCGCCAGAGCACGTTGGCCGAGAACGGTTTCATGAACCAGCGCAACACGCCCAGCCAACTGAACGGGTTGAAACCGAAAATGACGATCTGCCCCGACGGCAGCACCACGCGCGCCGCCTCCTTGAGGGTTTCATGGGGATACTCGCAATAATCCAGCACATGGCGCAACATCGCCACGTCGACCACCGCCGAGGGCAATGGCAGGGAGTAGTGTTCCGCCACCGCGCCCACGCCCTCCTGCGCCGACTGGGCAATGGCAAAGCGATGCAGCTGCGGCGCATCCTCGCGCAACGCGCTGCTGGTACAGATCAGCAGCTCCATCAGGCGATAGCCGGCGGTTTCCGCCAATACCTCTCTGGCATCCTGCCGTTGCAGCGACAGCAAATGCTGGCCCAGCGGTTCGGCGAACCATGACCGCAAGGCCTTCTCATAAGCGTCCGATCCGGCGGAAACTCTGTCGCGCCGCTCCCCCGCCGGCCGCTGGCTGAAAGCCATAATGCTCCACATGTGACTAATCAGGATTTCCGCTTTATGATGGAGCATATCCCCCAACGACACAACCGAAGACCCCATGAGCATCGATATTCTCAGGGTGCATGCCTTCAAGGATAACTATCTGTGGGTAGGCGCCGACCAAACCAGCAAACAGGCCTTCGTGGTAGACCCCGGCGATGCCCAGCCCGTTATTTCGTGTCTGGAGCAGGCCGGCCTCGAACTCGCCGCCATTCTCGTCACTCACCATCACCCCGACCACACTGGCGGTGTGACGGCGCTCAGCGCGCGCTACGGCTGCGAGATCTACGGGCCTGATTCGCAACATATCCCCCAGGTAACGAAGGTGCTGCGCGAAGGTGATGAGATCGAGGTGCTGGGCTGTCGCTTCAGCATTTACGAAGTGCCTGGCCACACACTGGATCACATCGCCTACTTCAGCACCGCACTGGGCGCTGCGCCCATCCTCTTCTGCGGCGACACGCTCTTTGCCGGAGGCTGCGGGCGCGTGTTCGAGGGCACCGCGGAGCAGATGCTCGCGTCACTGGACAAACTCGCGGCGCTGCCGGCGAATACGCTGGTGTATTGCGCCCATGAATACACCCTGTCGAACCTCCGCTTTGCGGTCGCCGTCGAGCCGGACAACGAAGCCCTGGCGACAAGGCATCGGGAAGTGATCCACAAGCGCGAGCAGGATTTAGCCACCGTGCCTTCGACGCTGGAAACGGAACTGGCAAGCAATCCTTTCCTGCGCACGCGCGTTGCCAGCGTTCGCGAGGCAGCCCGGCAACGGCTGGGGCGCAGCCCGCAAAACGCTGCGGAAACCTTCGCGGCCATTCGTCAGTGGAAGGATGTCTTTTAGAAGCTGTTACGATCTCGCAACTTGGCGTTGTTCGATTGAGTTTCACGTTTCAAGTTGCACGTTTCACGTAGGTGGCTGCGGCGATGGCATCACATTGGCCACGCGCCCAGGTACAGAGAGCTTCAACGACCCACGGGCCGCCCCGTTCTTACGTGGACGTGAAACGCAGAGAAGCAGCAAAAAACCCTGAACAAGCTCTTACGATTTTGATGAAGCTGCTTTAGGCGGATAAAAACAGCGCCCCGCAGGGCGCCGTCAGCAAGCAGGAACCTTGTGCTCAGAAAAGCTTGGCCATGAAGGTCACTCCGTAGGTGCGCGGCGGACCATAGATATTCTTGGTCACCGTACCGGTCTGGTTGGCGAAGGAAATATACAGCTCGTCGGTCAGGTTCTTGCCCCACAGACTGAGGTTGTATTTGCCGTCCAACGATGTCCAGCTGATGGAGCCGTTGATGATGTCCAGCTTGTCCTGCATGTTGTTTTTCTGGCTGCTCGGCGCAATCTGCCCGAGGCCGTTATCCGCATCGAAGAAGTACTCATCGGTGTGCGACCACATCAGTGTCAGATCGAATTCGCCAATATTCGTGGGAATCGCATAACTTCCCGTCAGTGACAGCGAATAGGATGGCGTGTTGATGGTTTCATTGCCCTTCAGGTTCCAGTTGCCTGTGAGCGGATCGTAATTGGGTGGCACGGCCAGACAGTTGGAAGCGTTGCCGGCCACGAAGGCGCAGTTACCGCCGGGGCCATTGGCGTTGTAGACAAAGAACTGGCCGTTGGGATAATCCTTGTATTCACCGTCCTGAAGCTGCAGGGCCGCCGTGATCGTCAGGTTGTCGGTCGGCACCGCGGTGATGTCGACTTCGAGCCCCTTGATCTCCGCTTCCGCCGCGTTGCTGATACGGGTTGCGGTTCCGCCGCCCGGGATCAGCAGCACCTGCTGCAGCTGGAGGTTGGTGTAATCATAGAAAAAGGCCTCGGCGTTGATCCGCAGCATGTTGTCGAAAAACTCGGATTTGAACCCGATGGTGTAGGCGTCGAGCGTTTCGGGATCCACCGGCGGATCGATGTTGTTGCCCGTCGTGCCCGGCACCACGTTGAGGAAATCCGGTGCGATGATGGAGTTGTAGGCGCCGCTCTTGAATCCCCGGTTATAGGCGACATAAGCCATGAAGTCGTCGCTGAACTGGTAATCGAGAGCGATCTTTCCGCTCCAGCTGGACCAGGAATCCTCGTGACCGTTGTTGTTGGCCGGTGTGAAGAAAGTATTGCCATTGGCATCCACATTGCGCCGCCCGCCAAACATCTGGCGGTCATCCGTGGTACGCCGCAGCCCCAGTGTTACGTTCATCTGCTCGGTTACCGGAATCGTCGCCTGGGCAAACGCCGAGAACGATTCGGACTCGATATCCGCCAAAGCACCTTTTCTGTTGTTGCCGCCGCCTGTCAGCAGACCTTCGAACTGGAAGTTGGTTACCTGGCTGCGGTCGTCGTACCAGAAAATGCCCGCGACCCACTGCACTTTGGAATCGTCCAGCGACTGGATCTGCAGTTCCTGGGTAAAGGTCTCTATCTCATAAATCAGGTCAACGTTGAGGCGTGCGATCGGCATGCCATCCTGCGCGAAATACTGCTCGCTCTCGGAGTCACGCAGCGCGGTGATGCTCACCACTCGCATGGTGGGGAAGTCGTGGCTGATCTTGATGCTTCCACCCCACTGTTCGGAAGAGGCAATGGGATCGAGGTTCTCGAAGGTGTCGTACGGGTCGGAGGGCGGCGCGGACAGCGGCCCTGCGTTGCTCAACGTGCCGGGGGCGGGACGGAAATACACCGCCTGCTGGTTGAAATAGTCGTCGTAATCCAGGTTGAGAAGAACCGAGGTTTTCTCGCTGGGTTCCCACAGCAACTTGACGCGGCCGCCCTTCGCATCCTGCAGATAGGTGTCGCTGCCCGTGGTGTAGTTTTTACCCCAGCCGTCGCGCTGATCTTCCGAATAGATGGCCAGGTTGGCGGACAGGGTCTCACTGAGTCCGCCGCTGGCGTAAACCGCACCGGAAATGGTGTCGTAATTGCCGTAGCCGACCTTGATGTCCAGTTGCGGCTCCGGCGTCGGATCCTTGGTTTTCACATGGATCACCCCACCGGTGGCGTTGCGCCCGAACAAGGTTCCCTGTGGTCCCTTCAACACCTCGATACTCTGAATGTTGTTGTACTGGGCCAACATGACGTTGGAGTTGTTGTAGTAGACGCCATCCACGAACATGGCGACCGAGGGTTCGTTGCCCAGCTGGGTGGAAGGGCTGCCCACACCGCGCAGGAACGGGATGATGCCGTTGGTCTGGCGGTCGAGACGCAACCCCGGCACCACCATCGCCAGGTTCTGCGCATCCACCACACCGAGCTTGCCGGCAATGTCGGCAGTGATGGCGCTGATGGCGATCGGCACATCCTGCATACTTTGCTCGCGCTTGTTGGCGGTGACGATGATCTCCTCCAGGCCACGACCACTTTGCGCCATGGCCGGTGCGGCCAGCATCAATATGCACGGTGCAAGAACAGCGCCGGCTCCCATGCGCACACCACAGCTCCGTTGTATTTTCATTTTCTGTGACATGATGATTCCCCTGTATATCGGATCGGCAACGGCTCGCGAATTTCTTTTATGCTTGCGGTAGCCGAGGGTTATTAACGTTATTGGTAACGACCAAGCCAGAGTTGAGATCGGTTTGGCCTTGCCCTCGCCGGCCATCGCTGCTTATCGTTATGGATGGCAGCAAGATGACAGGCCCTTGAGAATAGGCTCAGGACTTGTTGATTGACAAGCAAACAAACAGCACACCAATAAGAATTTTTACGCTGTTACAATGCGTAACAGCATCTGCTGCCGGGCATGTGTAAAAAGGTTCTGTGTTTTCCAGGAAAGTTGCAAAAAAATAGCGCCCGAAGGCGCTACTCAAGAAAGGTGACTCGACCTGAATCAGAACAGATTGGCCGTAAAGGTCAGGCCATAAGTGCGCGGTGGACCATAAATATTCTTGGTCATGGTGCCGGTTTCGTTGGCAAAAGTGATATAGCGCTCATCCGTGATGTTTCTGCCCCACAGACGCACGCTGTATCTGTCGTCCAGTGAATACCAGGTAATCGAGCCGTTGACGAGATTCAGCTTGTCCTGCATATCGTTGCTCTGGCTGCTGGGAGCGATCTGGCCAAGCCCGTTGTCCGCATCGAAGAAGTACTCATCGGTATGCGACCAGGACAGCGTCAGGTCGAATTCGCCAACTTCGGTGGGAATGGCGTAGCTGCCGGTCAGCGTAAAGGCATAGGACGGCGTGTTGATGGTTTCATTACCACTCAGGTTCCAGTTACCGGTGACAGGGTCGTAGCTGGAGGGCAGACCCGAAACGGGGCAGCCGCTGGCATTCCCAGGAACAAGCGCGCAGTTTCCGCCGGTAGCCCCGTTATAAATCATGTGTTGGCCGTTGATGTAATCCTTGTACTCGCCATCCTGCACTTGCAGTGACGCCATGATCGTCAGGTTATCGGTAGGCACGGCCGTGAGGTCGAACTCGATACCTTTGATTTCCGCTTCCGCGGCGTTGGTCAAGAGGGTTGCCGTACCGCCACCGGGAATGTTTTGTACTTGCTGCAACTGCAGGTTCTTGTAGTCGTACCAGAAGGCTTCGGCATTGAGCCGCACCTTGTTATCCCAGAACTCGGATTTGAAGCCAATCGTATAGGAATCCAGGGTTTCCGGCTCGACAGGCCTATCGATGTTGTTGCCCACGGCGCTCGGCACGAAGCTGGCCGGGTTGAAATCAGGCGCGATGATGGAGTTGAAGGTACCGCTTTTGAAACCGCGGTTATAGGCGACGTAGCCCATGAAATTATCGGTGAAATGATAATCGAGAGCGATCTTGCCACTCCAGCTCGACCAGGAATCACTGGCACCGCTGTTGTTCGCCTCCAGGTAATGGACATTGCCGTTCTGATCCACGTTGCGGCGGCCGCCGGTCATGGTGCGGTCATCCGTGGTGCGGCGCAGACCGAGTGTCAGGTTCATGTCTTCAGTGAGGGGGGCCGTCAACTGGGCGAACGTCGAGAAAGACTCCGACTTGAGTTCCGCCGGCGCGCCTCTTCTGGTCAGGCCCGTATTGGGAAAGAAACCCGCCGTCAAAGCGCCGTCGAACTGGAAGCGCGATTGGTCACTGGTATCGTCGTACCAGAACACACCCGCCGTCCACTGTATTGGAGAGTCCGGCAGCGAACTGATCTGCAATTCCTGAGTGAAGGTCTGAAGCTCGTAGACCAGGTCGGCATTGAGACGTGCAACCGATGCCGCATCCTGGGCAAAATACTGCTGTGCCTCCGACTCGCGGTAAGCGGTGATGCTCACCAACTGCAGGTTGGAGAACTCATGGGTGACCTTGACACTGGCACCCCACTGGGTGGAGTCCGCGATGGGATCGATGTTTTCCGTGCTGTCGTACTTGTCGCTCGGCTGAATCGAGTCGGGGCCGGCATTGCTCATGGTGCCCTGGGCCGGGCGGAAGAACACGCCCTGCTGGTTAAAGAAGTCGTCGTAGTCGGCGTTGAAGAGCACGGAAGTTTGCGCGCTCGGCTCCCACAGCACTTTGACGCGACCACCGGTGTTGTCCTGGGTATAGGCGTCGTTGCCCGTGGTGTGGTTTGTCCCCCAGCCCTTGGTCTGATCTTCCCAATACAACGCGACGTTGGCGGAAATCGTGTCAGTGATGGCACCGGAACCGTAGATCGATGCGGAATAGGTATCGTAATTGCCGATACCCGCCGATATCGTCAACTCGGGCTCGGGGGTGGGGTCCTTGGTGTGAATGTGAATCACACCACCAGTGGCGTTGCGGCCAAATAGTGTGCCCTGCGGTCCCTTGAGAACCTCGATACGGTCGATGCTGTTGTAGTTACTCATCAGTGCCTGACCGTTGTTGTAATAGACACCGTCCACGAATACGGCAACGGCAGGCTCGTTGCCCATTTGCACAGAGGGCTGACCGACACCGCGCAGGAAGGGAATGGCTCCGTTGGTCTGGCGGTCGATGCGCAGGCCGGGAATGGTCATGGCCAGGGTTTGCGAATCGACCACACCCATTTTACCGGCCATCTCGGATGTGAGCGCGGTGATGGCAATCGGCACGGACTGCATGCTTTCTGCCCGTTTTTGCGCGGTAACGATGATTTCCTCCAACTGTGCCGCGGCAGGTGCGGACAACGCCAGAAATCCCGGCAAGGCGGCTGCGGCGCAGGTTGCACGCACGGCAGCTGAGACAGAGCATTTTCGTGTTGACATAAGAACTTCCCCTTTCGATGAATGCAGGGCACAGCCTGAGGCATTGCTCTCGCGAGCAGCCAAAATCACGGCCCTTTATGAGTGTTCAGAGGGAACGACAACGCAGAACTACGCCCCTCTTTGGCGCCCTTCCTCCCCCAAATTCATATCTTTTTGATATATAAGGAAATTAGAGCGGCGCAAATACTACATCATTGCTTTTCGTATAACAAGCAAGCAAACAACAAAATGACCACATTTCGCCGGCAAAAGGTTACAAAATCACATATTTAAACTGTCCAGTTCAGAGAAAGCCGGCCCCGTTCGGACTCTCAATCGCGAAACCTCCCGGGCTGGGGCCTCTCCTCGGACAGATGCCCAGATGTCTGGCGAGGGTTCCGTTCCCACTGGCAAATTGCTGCTTATACTAATGAATGACGAAACAGCGAAAAGAAGAGGAGATTTCACATGCTAAGACATCGGCTTGTCGCTCACCGGGGATATCAGCAACATTTTCCGGAAAACACTCTGCGCGCCATGCGGGCGGCGGTGGCGGCGGGCGCGCTCTATGTCGAAACAGACATCCAGTTCAGCCGTGACCTGAAACCCCTTCTCTACCACGACAGCCTGCTGATGCGCGTCAGCGGCCGGGATGGCCGTATCGACGATCTGGATGAAGCAGAGCTTCTCGGCATCCCGGCCCACGAACCGTTCCGCTTTGGCGACACCTTCGCGGACGAAACCATCGCCCCCCTGTCGGCATTGGTGGATTTCCTCCGCGCAACCCCGGAATTGACGGTATTCATAGAAATCAAGGAAGAAGCCATCGCCCACGCAGGCATCGCCAAGGCCTATGAGATTCTTACCTCCTACCTGACCCCAATAGCCAGCCAAGTGGTGTTGATCAGTTTCGACGTGCCTTTCATTGCCCATGCCCGCGCCCAGGGCTTTGCCCAACTCGGTATCGTCTTGAAGAGCTGGGCGCAGATCGACAGCGAAGAAACCCTGGCAATCGCGCCTCAATACCTTTTCATCAACGTCAAACGCATCCCCGCGAACGAGAATCTTGGCCGTATCGAGAGCCTGCTGGTGGTCTATGAAATAGCCGAACCCGAAGCCGCGATCGCCCTCTTCAATCGCGGCGCAGACATGGTTGAGACATTCGACATTGGTGGTATGATCACTGGCCTATCTTCACACACCCTATAAAACCCTACTCAAAACAGGGTTTTGATGTGTTTCACGCACCGGCTCCGCGAGCCAGGTGCGTTCATCAGGCAACAATGCAAATCACTAAAATCGGAGACTACCATGACCATTCAGGTTGGCGACAAAATCCCTGCGAAGACCCTGGCCACGATGACCAAGGAAGGCCCCAAGCCCATCACCACCGACGACATCTTCAAAGGCAAGAAAGTCGTACTTTTCGCCGTTCCCGGCGCATTCACTCCAGGCTGCTCCAACACCCATATGCCCGGTTACGTGGTGCATGTCGACGCGATCAAGGCCAAGGGTGTCGATACCGTGGCCTGCATCGCCGTGAACGATGCCTTCGTCATGGGTGCCTGGGGCCAGAATCAGAACGCCGAACATCTGCTGATGCTTGCCGACGGCTCTGCGGATTTCACCAAGACGCTCGGTCTTGAGCTCGATCTCACGGGTGCGGGTCTCGGTGTGCGCTCCAAACGCTATTCCATGATCGTCGAAGACGGCACAGTGAAAGCTCTCAATGTGGAGCCGGATGGTGCCGGTATTGCGGTTTCCACCGCCGAGAAAATTCTCGAGCAACTCTGAGTGCGAGCTGTTTCGAATCAGTGAAACGGTAAACCATCAGCACCTCTGTTCAAACACAGATTCTTGCTGATGGTTTACAGATCGCTCGACACCCTGCACTTTCAAAGCGCCTTGACCTTCTCGATTCCACAGCGGCGACAGCGGAAAACCGTCACCAGCCGCCCCTGGCGAACATCGAATTTCCTGTCCTGAACAATCGCCCAATCGTGAAAGCCGTGCTGGCACATCCCGAGTTTTTTACCCGGCCGTTTCTTGAATTGCACGATATCACCCATGGTGGTTTTCTCTATTCAGACAACACAACAATTTTATTTCCATGGGTAATCATACCGGTATATCTCATGGATATCCTTGCTGACGAGTGCGAGACAACCTCTTGCTCAGCTGGCAAAACTCTGTTTGTTGATTCTCGCAGCATACCGTAGGGGCAATTCATGAAACCAGCTTTATCGGTTCGCGCAATTGCCCCTACGCACTCGGGGAAACAGGGCTTTGCAACGTAAAAATCATGGCATATAGCTCTACAAACCGCAGCCCAAAACTTCGACTTAGCGCCGGTTGCGACGCCAGTTCGTTTGAACAAACGAGAGTTGCTGTTTTTCAGTATAGAAGCGCCTCACGAAAAATCATGCGCCCATTCTCATTTACGGGAAGCGCGCATAGGAAGCTTGCCCTTCACCCGCACCTTCTCTTGACGAGATAAAAACAACCACGGATACTGTACAAACATACAGTATCTGCTACTACCATGTCATCACCTCCTCCCACTCTAGACGGAATCCTCCACCGCCAGGATGTGTGGCGCGGGCGCCGCCACCAGGGCATGCCACACACGGGTGTGGATTCTGGTTATGCCCTGCTCAACGCCGAATTGCTGCACGGCGGCTGGCCGCGGGGAACACTCATCGAGATTTGCCAAAAGCCCTTTCAGGGTGATTGGCAGCTGTTCCTGCCCGCCCTGCGAGTTCATAACCAGGGTGTGATCGCACTGTTGAATCCGCCGGCACAACCTTTCAGTCAGGCTTTCATCCAAGCGAATATCGATCTCGAACGCCTGCTGGTGATCAATGCGCCCGACAATGCGGATTTTCTGCATTGTTTTAGCGAAATGGCGCGCAGCGACGATTGCGCCGCGATGCTTGCCTGGCAACCCCGAAAAGGACTCAGCTACAGCAACCTGCGCAAATGTCTGTTGGCGGCGACGCTGAGCAACGCCATCCACGCCCTCTTCCGCCCTTGGGCCGCGCAGCGGGAGAGCTCACCGGCAGCGCTCAGAATATCGACAAAATACATTGACAATGAACTGGAATTTTTTATTTTCAAACAGAAGGGAATTCTGAGAAGCCGCCAACCTCAACCTGTCCGGCTTCCTCTGCCAGAGTGCTGGCAAGCCGCTCAGCCCTATTGTGCGCTGGATCATTCAGACATCGCCCGGAATCAAAGCGCTGGCGCGTCCGCCCTCAACCTCAAGGCCGGCACATGAGCAGCGCACGTAATCATTTGTGGCTGGCGTTGAGGCTGCGGGAATTGCCGCTCCATGTTCTGAAAACAGATATCCCGCCCGAGCGCCCTGTCGCCGTCACCGAGCGACGCGTCGTGATCTTCTGCAACGCCGCCGCCCGTGCTCTGGGTGTGACGCGCGGCATGGATCCGACGACAGCGCGGTTCGCCGGTGACTGTTTGCTGGTGCCACGAAAGCGCAACCTGGAAAGCGCCGCTCTCTACCAACTGCGCGATCAGCTCTATCGCTTCACGCCACATATTGCGCTCCACGAAAGTAAAGAGGCTCCACAATCCGGTTTGTTGCTGGAAATTTCCACCTGTCTGCGCCTGTTCTCCGGTGTAAGGAACCTGTGTGATGCAATTTTGAAATATCTCGCTGACGCGGGCCACGACGTGCGTTGGGGCCTGGCCCACACGGCTCCCGGTGCCTGGTTGCTCAGTTTCGCTCACCATGCGCCAAGCGGAGACGAAACCCGGCAAATGTTCATCGACCGCCTCAACGCTCTGCCGGTGCAGGTGCTCTACGATCATCCCGGCGCCGTCGACACCCTCGTGAAAATGGGTTTCACAACCCTCGGCGATGTCGCGCGCCAGATCACCAGCAGTGGTCTGACCAGCTTTGCCAGACGTCTCGGCCCGCAATTTGCCAATGCCCTGGCCGAGATCTACGCCATCGAACGCGATTTTTCCCAGAGAAGCCTGTTCAGTGCGCCTGTGAGCACCCACGTTCCCGTGATTCACTTCGAGGACAGCCTGTCCTTCGATACGCCCCTGGCGTTGATCGAACACCTGCAACCCGCCTTTGAACATTTGCTGCAGAATCTCGGCGCTTTTCTGGACAAACGACAACTGACCTGTCAGCACATTCAATGGCAACTCTCCGATATTTATCAGCACAAGGAAATCGTCGACATTCGCAGCGACATCCCGCAAAGCGGCTGGCAACTACTCTACGATCTCACCCTGATTACCTTTGCCAATCGCCCCATCCCCTTCGAAGTGGATGCACTGACGCTGCTCTGTCACGATCGCCAGCCACGCCAGGACAGCAGCGCCACCCTCGATCTCAACGGCGAACATCGGCAACCCGGCGTCAGTCGCGAACTGGCCGCGACCCTCATGAAATTGAAAACCCGTCTCGGCGATGCCGCATTGCACAAGATCAGCTATCGCGACAGCCTGCTGCCTGAACTGAGCCATGCCATGATCGGCATGGGTGAAAAATGCATACAACAGTTGCCTCGACCGCACCACAAGGCTCTGCGCCCCACCTGGCTTCTCCCCGAACCCGAGGAAATCGCGGAACGCAACGGGCGCCTCTACTGGCAGGGTCGCCTGACGCTGGCCGCTGGCCCCGAACGCCTGACCAGTCACTGGTGGGAAACCTCAGTCGCCAGGGACTACTACCTGGCACGGCGTCAGGACAAACAAATTCTCTGGATCTTTCAGGATTTACACGATGAACGATGGTATGTGCAGGGTTTTTTTGGTTAGGGCGGGCGCGGGATGTCGGACGCTGGACGCTGATGTCTGACGTCTGACGCTTTTGAGGCAGTGGCTTCTCGCAATATGTCTCGTAGCAACCTGTGTTCAGATCTGTGGCCCTCTGGTCTTTGAGATTCTCTGCACCAGGATACGTGGCCAGTGTGACGTCATCGCCACAGGCACCTACTACGTGAAACGTGCAACTTGAAACGTGAAACTCAGAGACAACATCCTCCATCTTTTGCGTCCGACGTCAGACCTACCCTAAAAAAATGCCCTACACCCACCTCTTCACCACAACCAATTTCACCTTTCTCAGCGGTGCATCCCATCCCGGCGAGTACGTGCGGCGCGCCCACGAGTTGGGTTACGACGCTCTCACCATCACTGACGAGTGCTCCCTGGCCGGGGTCGTGAAAGCATTCACGGTGGCTGAAGAGCTCGATTTCAAGCTGATCATCGGCAGCCGTTTTCGTCTCAGCAATGGCATGCATTTGCTCGCCATCGCACCCTGTCGCACGGCTTATGCAGAACTGTCGGGTTTGATCACCCTGGCGCGACGCCGGTCCAGCAAGGGTGAGTACGAGATTCATTTCGAAGATCTGCGTTTTCGTCTGCGCAGCTGCCTGATCATCCATCTTGCCGGTGTCAATCAAAATGTGGATGAAACACTGATTCAGGAATTGCATAATGCTTTCCGGGAACGCTTGTGGATCGGGCTCAATCATCAGCTCCACGGCGGCGAGCAACAGGATTTTTCACGCTGGCTGGCCCTCGGTCGCAAGCACGGTATTCCTCTGGTGGCCTGTGGTGAAGCGCTGATGCACGACAAAATACGCAAGCCTCTGCAGGACACCCTCACCGCCATCCGTCACAATCGGGCAATTCAGGATATGGGCACACGCCTGGAGGCGAACGGCGAAGCCTACCTGAAATCTCTCGCGCAACTCGCCAACCTCTACCCCCGCACGCTTCTCGACGAAACCCACGCCATCGCCGAGCGCTGCCATTTTTCCATGCACGAATTGCGCTATCAGTATCCGCGCGAACTGGTTCCCGATGACCTCACACCCATTCAGCACCTGCGCAACCTGGTGTCGGAAGGCAAGCGGCGGCGCTGGCCCGACGCGGCTCCTGCAAACGTCGAAAAAAGCATTGAAGCCGAACTTGCGCTGATAGAGGAACTTCATTACGAATTTTATTTTCTCACCGTGCACGACATCGTCCGCTTTGCCCGCTCACGCAACATTCTCTGTCAGGGCCGTGGCTCCGCCGCCAACTCCGTCGTCTGTTACTGCCTGTTCATCACCGAGATCGCACCGGGCCAGATCGAGGTATTGTTCGAGCGTTTCATTTCCCGCGAGCGCGATGAACCGCCGGATATCGACGTGGATTTCGAACACCAACGCCGCGAGGAAGTGATTCAGTACATCTATGCCAAATACGGCCGCGAGCGCGCCGCGCTGGCCGCGACGGTGATTACCTACCGGCGCCGCAGTGCCATTCGCGATGTGGGCAAGGCTCTCGGCTTCGAACCCGTGCTTCTCGACCAGCTCTCGAAATCCCTGGCTTGGTGGGACAAGCCAGAGATACTCGAAACGCTAGTAGCCAGCAAAGGGCTGCCTGCGGATGCAAAACTGCCCCAGCTCTTTTTCCAACTGAGCCGGGAAATTCTCGGTTTTCCCCGCCATTTGTCTCAGCATGTCGGTGGTTTCGTCATTTCCCAGGATCGCATCAGCGATCTGGTGCCGGTGGAAAATGCCAGCATGCCGGAGCGCACCATCATTCAATGGGACAAGGAAGATCTCGAAGCCATGCGTCTCCTGAAAGTGGACGTGCTCGCCCTGGGCATGCTTTCGGCCTTGCGCCGCGCTCTCGACATGGTCGGCGCTTACGATCCGAAGATTCGCGAACTCGCGGATATTCCTCGAGAAGACGCCGCCACCTACGACATGCTGTGTCAGGCCGACAGCGTCGGTGTATTTCAGGTGGAATCTCGCGCCCAGATGTCCATGTTGCCACGCCTGCAACCGCGCGAGTTTTACGATCTGGTGGTGCAGATCGCCATCGTGCGTCCCGGCCCCATTCTCGGCAACATGGTTCCACCCTATCTGCACCGCCGCGCAAAACAGGAAGAGATCACCTACCCCGGCGAGGAAATCAAATCCGTTCTCGAACGCACCCTGGGAGTGCCCATTTTTCAGGAGCAGGTGATGCGTATCGCCATGATCGCTGCCGGTTTCACGGGCGGCGAAGCCGACGAGCTGCGCCGCGCCATCAGTAATTGGGGCAAGAATTCAAAATTGCTGCTATTCAGGGACAAATTCATCGACGGCATGATCGCCAAGGGTTATCAGCCGGAATTTGCCCAGGCCCTGTTCGAACAAATCAAAGGTTTTGGCGGTTATGGTTTTCCAGAAAGTCACTCCGCCAGTTTTGCATTACTTGCCTATGCTTCGTCCTGGCTCAAATGCCACCACCCCGCGGCTTTCTACTGCGCCCTTCTCAACAGCCAGCCCATGGGTTTCTACTCTCCGTCACAGTTGATTCAGGATGCGCAGCGCCACCATATCCAGGTGCTGCCCGTGGATATCAACAAGAGTTTTTACGAAAATACCCTGGAAGCGGTTGTGGAAAAAAACGGCACAACAGCCTGGGGAATCCGCCTGGGATTGATGCGAATTTCCGCACTCGCTGAGGAAAAAGCGCGCCGTATTCCCCAACAGCGTGGCTCCAGGCCGTTCATGTCCATCGATGACCTGGCCCAGCGCGCCGCCCTCGGCAGTAAGGATTTGCAAACGATCGCCTCTGCGGATGCCCTGCGTAAACTGGCCGGCAACCGCCATCAGGCGCGCTGGGCCGCCGCCGCTGTCGAGCGCCCTTCACCCCTTCTGCGAACGACGCCCTACCCGCGACAGGAAACCCTGTTGACCCCCGCCCCCTCTCTGATACAGGAAGTCGTGACGGATTATCAGACGTTGAGTCACAGCTTGCGACCGCACCCCATGGCACTGCTGCGCAACGCCCCTCCTTTTCAGCGTTGCATTCGACAGTGCGATTTGCTCCATCAGCGCCACAAGGGTCTCGTACAGGTGGCCGGTATCGTGGCTTCGCGTCAGCGGCCCGGCACCGCCAAAGGTACTCTCTTCATGACGCTCGAAGACGAGACAGGCAATATCAACGTCATCATCTGGCGC
Organism: uncultured Porticoccaceae bacterium; assembly: GCA_964469165.1. Lineage (GTDB taxonomy): Bacteria > Pseudomonadota > Gammaproteobacteria > Pseudomonadales > Porticoccaceae > CAYXXZ01. Next base: position 10,675 of record CAYXXZ010000038.1, on the reverse strand, counting down.
GGCACTCAGGAGCATTTCAAAAACATTATTCTCACCGCCAGGCTCGTTCTGATCAAAGGCACACTGGAAATTGTTCGCGAAAATACCGCAACACCAGTGGTACATGTGGTTGCGGGCAGAATCGAGGATCACAGCGCGCGCCTTGACGGGCTCGAAATCAGGGTGCGGGATTTCAGGTGAGGTTTTCGGCCTTGTAGCGCCCCTCTCGTCCAACAGCTACTTGTTGCCGATCCCAAGAGGCCTGGCGCATGTCTCTCCTTCCGCCTCGCTGGTCGGAAAAATGGCCACCAGCGACGACTATTCAAGTAGTGTTAACAGGACCTAACTGCGACGAATTCTTTTTTGCCATCTCTGCCCCGCTCCCTTAATCTATGTCTCCCTCTGTCGCCTACAGCAAATAATTCCTACACTTGCAGAGGATCCAACATTGGAGTTTGCCATGAGTTATCCACTACTGCTGATCCTTCACCTGCTGGCAGCGATCGCCTTCGTCGGCACGGTCTTCTTCGAAGTGTTTCTGTTGGGCGGCATTCACGGCAAGGTCTCGGAGCCCAGTCTGGTCAAGGTAGAGAACGCCCTGGGTATACGGGCGCGAGGGATCATGCCCTGGGTGCTGCTGGTGCTCTACGGCGCCGGTATCGGACTCGCCTGGCACTATCGCGGCGCCTTGGCTGAGCCCCTGACGAGCAGCTTCGCCGCGCTCCTCTCGCTCAAAATCCTGCTCGCCGTCAGCGTATTCGGCCATTTCGTCACTGCCATGCTGTTGCAGCGTCGCGGCCTGCTCAGCGGCGAACGTTCGCGCAAACTACATATCAGCATCTTCTGCCATGTCGTGCTGATCGTTGTGCTGGCCAAGGGAATGTTTTTTATTCGCTGGTGAGATCGACCACCGCGCTCGCCAGCGCCCTCACCGATAGTGGCGCACTTCCCTCCGCCTTATTACTGAGAGTGACGTAAGCGTTCTGACCAGCTCCGACGGTGCCGGCAATCACCCGTGCCAGAGCGGCGCGCGTCTCAACATCCGGGTCTACCAAGCGGTTGTAAGGTGCGTATTCGCGCCGCGCTTTTTCATAGCCGAACGCGCCGTGCAGCGGATTGAGATTCCAGCGGCACACCAACGGCCCCGGCCACAGCGCGCGCAATATCGGCAACTGATCGACGATGCGGGGCATCTTGGCATGGAGAGCCATGCAGTAGGTCGCCTTCGTGTCACGCAGCGCAGCGATAAAATCTGGCCCCAACCATTGTGGATCGCGCACCTCCACAGCGACTGCAACGTCTGGCGCCCGGCCTTGAAAATCGGGGAGCGCCGCCAGCATGCTGTGCAAACGCGATATCAATTCAGGTATCCGCGACAACCACGCCTGCGGCAGAGGACTGATCTGAAACACCAGCGCCCCCAACTTGTGACCCAGCCCCGCCAGCGCTGGCTCGACAAAATCGCGCACCGCCAATTCGGGATCCAGAAAGTCCGCATTGATCTGCTTGCCGCGCCCCGACGAATCTCGCACCAGCGCATCCGTCACCTGACTCGGCGCCTTCACCACGAAACGAAAAGTCTCCGGCACCTGAGCGGCGTAACGCGCATATTGCGTCACGCTCAGGGGACGATAAAAGCCGCGATCGACACTCACGGTGCGAAACAAGGGGTACGCGGCATACGCCGCAAGCCCCTCACCAGCGAGCATCCTCTTTGAATATTCCTGCGCCCACACCAACCCCGCCCAACCGGGATAATTCCAGGACGAGGAGCCAAAATACAGATTGTTCGGCAACCCAGCGGCAAGCTCGACCAGAGCAGCATCGGGCGGCGCAGCCTTTACTGGCTCGCTTTCCGCGTCAGCAGGCTCGGAAAAGAGAGATTTCTGCATAACCGTCTGCCTCCGAGTTTCACGTTTTTACGTTGCACGCAGATGCCTGTGACGATGACATCACACTGACCACGCACCACGGCACACAGAGCTCAAGAAGTATTCCGCCCTTACTTGTGAAACTTGAAACTCAGTCGAACAACGCCACATTGCGAGATTCTGAACAGACTCCCAGGGGCATGCCTTTCTTGTGAAAGAGCTTTCGAGACAGAGACCGCCACCGAACGCCAAGCGTGAACCAGCCATCAATTCTCCGCTTGGACATCAGCTTGCGACGAAGAGTTGCACTAACCCCGCAGATCAGCGCGTTTCGGAAGGAGAAGCCTTTCTCGACAGGCTCAACACGAAGACAAAGAACACCGGCACGAAAAAGACGGCAAGCAGGGTTGCGGAAATCATGCCGCCCATCACACCGATACCGATGGCCTGCTGACTTGCGGCACTGGCGCCGGTGGCAATGGCCAATGGCACCACGCCGAGGATGAAGGCCAGCGACGTCATGATGATCGGGCGAAAGCGCAGTCTCGCCGCCTCTATCGCGGCACTCTGCAGGCTGTGCCCCTGGGCGTGGAGATCGCGGGCAAATTCGACGATGAGAATCGCATTCTTGGCCGAGAGACCGATGATGGTCACCAACCCGACCTTGAAAAAGACATCGTTGCTCAGCCCTGCAATCAACACCGCCATCAACGACCCGATGACGCCCAGCGGCACCACCAGAATCACGGCCAACGGGATGCTCCAGCTCTCGTAAAGCGCGGCAAGCACCAGCACCACCACCAGGATCGACAGCGCCAGCAACATCGGCGCCTGATTGCCGGAAATGCGCTCCTGCAGCGACTGTCCCGTCCACTCGTAACCGATGCCGCGCGGCAGGTCCGCCATGATGCGCTGCATTTCCGCCATGGCTTCACCACTGCTGTAGCCGGGTGAAGCCTCGCCGTTGATGCGGATCGCCGGATAGCCGTTGTAGCGCGCCAGCATCACCGGCCCTTTGCTCCATGAAACCTGCGCCAGGGAAGATAGCGGCACGGGCTCGCCCTGAATGTTCGGCACCGTCAGTTCGAGCACATCTTCGGGCGTCATGCGGAACGACGCATCGGCTTGCACCATGACGCGCTGAATGCGCCCCAGGTTGGTGAAATCATTGACGGTGGCCGAGCCCAGCGCCGCCGACAAGGTATTGGCGATGGCAGGAAAAGCCACGCCGAGAGCATCCGCCTGCGCGCGGTCGACATCCACTTCGAGCTGCGGCGCGTCCTCCAGCCCTTCCATGGAAACGTCCATGACCACCGAACTCTCCTGCGCCATCGCCAGCACCATGTCCTTGGCCGCAAGCAGTGCTGCGTGGCCAGCGCTGCCGCGATCCTGCAGGCGCAGGTTGAAGCCCGACGAGTTGCCAAGCTCGGGAATCGCCGGCGGGTTGATGAATGTCAGCTCGCCGTCGCGAATGCTCTTGTCCAGGGCTCTGTAAGCAATCAGTTGCTCCTCCATGGCGGAGGTCGTGCGCTCGGCCCAATCCTTGAAGGTGATGAATGCCAGGGCCACGTTCTGCCCCATGCCCGAAAACGAAAATCCCTGGATCGCGGTGATGTCTTCCACACCGGGCCGCGACATATAGTGCTCTTCGAGCTGCTTGATGCCGGCCAGGGTACGATGCGCCGTCGCGCCTCCCGGCAGCACGATCTCGGTCACCACGAAGCCCTTGTCTTCATCCGGCAGAAACGCCGTGGGCAGGCGCACATAGAGCGCCGCCATGATCAGCAGGATGAGGCCGTACACCGCCATATAGCGCTTCTTCCCGACCATCGCCGTGACGGTGCCGCTGTAGCGCCGGGTGGCGCGGGCAAAAATGCGGTTGAACCAGGCGAAGAAGCCGGTCTTTTGCTCATGGTGCCCCGCCGCAACAGGTTTGAGCAGCGACGCGCACAGCGCCGGCGTCAGTGACAGCGCAAGGAAGCCGGAGAACAGAATCGAGGTTGCCAACGCCAGTGAAAACTGGCGATAGATCACCCCCACCGAGCCGCTCATGAAAGCCAGGGGCAAAAATACCGCGGACAACACCAGCGTGATGCCGACGATCGCGCCGGTGATCTGGGTCATCGCCTTGCGCGTCGCCTCCCGCGGCGAAAGCCCCTCTTCCACCATCAGGCGCTCGACGTTTTCCACCACCACGATGGCATCATCGACGAGAATGCCGATCGCCAGCACCATGCCGAACATCGTCAGCATATTGATGGAGAACCCCGCCACCAGCATCACGGCAAAGGTCCCCAACAGTGCAATGGGTACGACGATGGAAGGGATCAGGGTATAGCGGATGTTCTGCAGGAACAGGAACATCACGATGAACACCAGAATCATCGCTTCGAACAAGGTGTAGATGACCTTCTCGATCGATGCCTTGACGAAGGGCGCAGTATCGTAAGGCACGGACCAGGAGACGCCCTCGGGAAAATACTGCTCCAGCTCCTCCATCTTGGTATAGATGGCATTGGCCGTTTCCAGCGCGTTGGCACCGGGGGCCAGCTGCACCGGAATGGCCACGGTGGGCTTGCCGTTGAGCCGCGATGAAAACTGATAGCTTTCCACGCCCAGGGAAATCTGCGCCACGTCGGCCAGGCGCACCGCCGAGCCATCCGGATTGGCGCGCAGCATGATGCGCCCGAACTCCTCCGGCGTCTCCATCATGCCGCGCATGATGACGGCGGCGGAGACGGTCTGCGATTCCGGTGCCGGCATATCCCCGATCGCGCCGGCCGGTACCTGGACATTCTGGGCACCGATGGCGCGATTGACATCATCCATCGAGAGGCCGTACCCCACCAGCTTGGTGGGGTCCACCCAGACGCGCATGGCGCGCTCGGATGACCACATCTGCGCACGCCCGACACCGGGAATTCGCTTGATTTCGCTGAGTATGTTGCGCGCCACATAGTCGCCAAGCGACGGCCGGTCGACACTGCCGTCGGGCGAGGAAATGGCGATCAGCAAGAGAAAATTGGTGCTCGCCTTCTGGACTTCGATGCCGCGCTGGATCACCGCTTGCGGCAGGCGCGACTCGACCCGCTTGATGCTGTTCTGCACCTCGACGGCGGCGAGATCGGGATTGGTTCCCGGCACGAACGTCGCCGTGATCCGCGCACGGCCGTAGGCATTGCTCTGGGCATCGAAATACAACAGCCCGGTGGCGCCGTTGAGCTCCTGCTCGATCAGACTGGTGACGGTTTCATCCACCACTTCGGTGGAAGCACCGGGATAGGTCGCCGAAATCTCGACACTCGGCGGCGCCACGGTGGGATATTGCGCAATCGGCAGGTTGGGGATCGCAAGCACGCCCGCGAGAATGATGAACAACGCAACGACCCACGCGAAAACCGGGCGGTCAATGAAAAAATGCGGCATGGTTGGGCCTGGTCAGATCGAAGGGCTGAAGCCCGGTGGTGACAGAGTTAGGGTAGGAGGAATAACGATAAACCGTAAGTTTTACACGCAAGTCGAAAACTCGGACTACATCTGTGGTTTAGCTATGAGCTGTAAGCCCTAAGTTAAACTTTGGCAGAACTCGGTTCTTCCCGTGCCCCTGCTTAAAGCTTACGGCTTATAGCTCGCTTCGCCTCATGCAGGACTGTAGCCCAATTTCCAACTACTGTGTAAAAAAGCCCCGACAAAACCCCCAAAGTCCCACCCAAGGCTTAGAGTTTGCTACCTGCTCATTTACGACAGATTCTTAGTGAACGGAAACCGTATTCATCGCGGTGATGGGCATTTCATCGTTGCCGGGAGAATACCAGGGCACCGCCGCAACCTTCATGCCGGGCTGGACCCGTTGAAGACGGTCCACCATCACAGTATCGCCGGCCGCGAGGCCCTCCTCGACGATCCAGCGATCACCCTGCATGGCACCCACCTCCACAACCTGGCGCTGTGCCATGCCATTGTCGGTAACCAGCATCACCGACGCCGTGCCGTTGGCGTCGCGCTGCACGGCCTGAGCCGGCACGGCAAGAGCATGCTCCTGTACACCCTGCTGGACATCGGCGCGCACATACATCCCCGGCAGCAGCACGCCGTCGGGGTTGGGCACCAGGGCCCGCATGGTCACCTGCCCGGTGGAAGGATCAACGGTGATATCGGAGAACAGCAACTTGCCCGTCTCCTCATAACGGTGACCGTTGCTCAACTGGATGGCCACCGGTGCTTCATCGCCCTGCATGCCGAGGATCTCCCCGTTGGCCATCGCCTCGCGCAACTGCAGCAAATCGTTGGTCGACTGGGTAATGTTGACGTATACAGGGTCGAGCGTCTGAATCGTGGCCAACGGTGTCGCCTCGCCCTGGCCTACCAGCGCGCCCTCGGTTACCAACGCACGGCCTATGCGCCCCGATATGGGCGCTCTCACCATGGCGTATTCGAGATCGAGTTCAGTGCGCTGCAAAACCGCCTCGGCCTGGGCAACCTGGGCCTGCGCCTGCTGACGGCGCGCTACCGCCTGATCGTAGTCGTGCTGGCTGATGGCCTTGCCGACCAGGAGGCTGTAACGTTTCTCGACCAGTTCTTCCGCCGCAAGGCTGGCGCGGGCCTGATCGAGGTTGGCGCGGGCTTGCAGAACACTGGCTTCAAACGGTGCCGGATCGATCCTGAACAACAGCTGGCCCGCTTCGACCTCACTGCCTTCCTCAAAATGGCGTTCGAGCACGATTCCCGCGACGCGCGCGCGCACTTCCGCAACCCGCGTCGACTCGACGCGACCGGGCAGCTCGGAGGACAGCAGCACACGTTCGGGCAACACAGTGATCGTGCCCACTTCAATGGAATCGTCGCCGGCCAAGGGGGCCACGGTGGTACCGCCACATGCCGCGAGGGCAAGGGTCAGGGCAACACCAAGCGACTGAAGCACAGGTCGTTTGAACATAACGGGTTAACTTCCTTTTAACGGATACAGAGCAATGGCTCTGCAGGTGAACTTGGCTAGGACGCACATTGTAACAAAAAGTAACGCTTCTTGGTAAGACGATCCGTTACGTAACGAGATTTCTGCCAAAAATTTTCACAAGAGCTTGTGCTACAAGGAAATTCTTTCGCGCACTAAAAGCAGAAAACGTGCAAACGGAATGATCAGGCGACTTCACGGCTTACTGTAGGGCCAAATCACTTCAGTAAGATGACATCAGGGCGGGCATGGCACGCGTTCGCGGCCAAGGCTGCTTCTAATTGAGCTATAAGCCGTAAGCTTTAAGTAGGCGCACGGGAAGAGCCGCACTACGCCAGAGTTCAACTTAAAGCTTGTCCAGCATCTTTTACTGCCTACGAGCGCCAGACCGCAGGCTCCACGAGCGGTCGAAACAACTTTACGAACGCACCCAAAAACCAAGCCCGGCAAGAAGATATGCAGTCAGCCACCGGCACCCCTGTGAGGTCTCCGCCTGGGGAAGGGTGCCCCAGACCGTCAGCGCCAGGGATGGCGCTGTCGAGCCCCCAGGGATGGGTTCACGGCGCGTCTTGGACACCCTTCCCCAGGCGGAGGCCGGGATACGGAGCACCAAGCATGCGAAGTTGAACTATAAGCCGTGAGCTTCAAGCACGCGCACGGAAAGAGCCGCGCTCCGCCAGAGCTAAACGTAGAGCTTGTTCACGATCTCAGCCGCCCCCAGACCACCCCGTTCTTACGTGAAACCTGAAACTCAGCCAAACAACACCGCAACCCAAATTCCCAACCCCACTAACGCTCGATCCGATGGATATTGCGGTAGTTGCGCGGCGACATGCCCGTCCAGTGGCGAAACGCGCGGGTGAAGGAGCGCGCCTCGGAAAAGCCCACTCTTTCAGAAACAGTCTCCACCGAAAGCCCCTCCTCCACCAGGCAGCGGATCGCGGTTTCACGGCGAATGTCATCCTTGATCTTTTGATAGCTGGTACCACTGCCTCTCAGCTGGCGGTAGAGCGTCTGGGCGCTGACCTCGAGCATCGCGGCCAACGCCTCCAGCGTGGGAAAAACCAGCGGATCGCCGCCGGCCGGTGTCAGGATGCGCTCGATCTGCCACTCCAGGCGATTGTCGGCACCGGGAATGGTCATCACGTCCGCGGGGGCGTTGCGCGCATAAAGGTCCAACTCCTTCTGGCTCCTCACCAAAGGCTTGTCCAGATAGGACGCATCGTAGACGAGGCGATTGGTCTTCTGACCATATCTGAGAATACCGGGAAACATCACCTGCAACTCACCGTGATGGGCCGGGCGCTCGAAACTGAAATGCGTTTCCCGCAAGCGAATCGCCTCACCGATGTACCAGCTCGGAAAGCGATGCCAGATGACGAGAAGAAATTCCCGCAGAAAATGATCCGGATCGCGCTCCTCGCTGCGATGCTCCACGCTGAACACGCAGCGCCCGGCGCTTTCCTGAACGCTCAAAACCAGATCGTCACTGAGCAGACGATAGAACTCCACGGCGCTGTGCAACATGTCTCCCAGGGTGCGGCACTGGCGCACCAGGTCGCACATGGTCTTGAAGGCTCCCACCCGGCAGTGCCCTGCGCTGAACCCCATGAACTCATCATCGAGCTCCAGCTGTACGCTCTTGAAGAGCCGCGCCACCTGCTCGGTATGAACGCGGCGCTGATCATCGGCCACCAGCTGCGGGTTGATGCCGGCACCGATCAACAAGCGCGCCTGGCTGCCGTTGCGAGCCACCGCGGCGCGCATCGACGCCAGCACATGGTGCATACAGATCGTCGCCAAGGATTCAGTCCTTTTCGGTGAACATTTAGGGAGATTCGTTTATGAAAGCCGGCATTATATGATATTTTTTGTGAGTTTTTGTGATAAAAAGCGTCCTTTCTTTCTCTTGTGGGTGGGCGTATGGTGGCGGATTGTCAAGCTATATGCTTTGGGATTGCTTCGTCTCGGACTTGGGTTTTTCAGATTTTCACACAAACCGCCCTGAAGTCTCCTCCGTTCGCGACGACATGCCAGGTGCTGCTACGTCTCCTTGACACTCAAAGCCTGAGCTTACCAAGGGAATTCACATGCACCACAACAGAGACCTCCGACACATCGCGGGAGACAACGAAGATGACCGATTTTCCGAAGAAAACACTGGCGGACTGGCAACAGGCCGCTGAAAAGGAACTCCGTGGCAAACCGCTCGATGGCCTGACCTGGCAGACACCGGAAGGCATCGCGGTCAAGCCGCTCTACACCGCGGAAGATACGCAGGATCTGCCCCACATGGACTCCCTGCCGGGCTTCGCTCCCTTCAAACGCGGCCCCCGCGCCACCATGTACTCGGCGCGCCCCTGGACCGTGCGCCAGTACGCGGGCTTCTCCACCGCCGAGGAATCCAACGCCTTTTACAAGCGCAACCTCGCCGCCGGCCAGCAGGGCCTGTCGGTAGCCTTCGATCTGGCCACCCACCGCGGTTACGACTCGGATCACGAGCGCGTCGTCGGTGACGTGGGCAAGGCCGGCGTCGCCATCGATACCGTCGAAGACATGAAAATCCTCTTCGACAGCATTCCCCTGGACCAAGTCTCGGTCTCCATGACCATGAACGGCGCGGCGCTGCCCATCATGGCCATGTACATCGTCGCGGGCGAAGAACAAGGCGTCACGCCCGACAAGCTCGCGGGCACCCTGCAGAACGACATTCTCAAAGAATTCATGGTGCGCAACACCTACATCTATCCGCCCGCGCCCTCCATGCGCATCGTCGCCGACATCATCGGTTACACCGCGGACTTCATGCCCAAGTTCAACTCGATCTCCATCTCCGGCTACCACATGCAGGAAGCGGGCGCCACCAACGTGCAGGAACTGGCCTTCACCATCGCCGACGGCATCGAGTACGTACGCGCCGCCATGGCCAAGGGCATGGACGTGGACAAGTTCGCCGGCCGCCTCTCCTTCTTCTTCGCCATCGGCATGAATTTCTTCATGGAGATCGCCAAGCTGCGCGCCGCCCGCATCCTGTGGGCAACGCTGATGAAGGAAAAATTCGATCCCAAGAACCCCGGCTCGCTGATGCTGCGCACCCACTGCCAGACTTCCGGCGTGAGTCTCACCAGCAAGGACCCCTACAACAACATCATGCGTACCGCCATCGAAGCCATGTCGGCAGTGCTCGGCGGCACCCAGTCGCTGCACACCAACGCCTTCGATGAAGCGCTGGCACTGCCCACCGATTTCTCGGCGCGCATCGCCCGCAACACCCAGTTGGTGATCCAGGAAGAAACCGGCATCACCAAGGTCGTCGACCCGCTCGCCGGCTCCTACTACATCGAATCTCTCACCAACCAATTGGTGGAAGAAGCGCGCAAGATCATCGATGAAGTCGAAGCCCTCGGCGGCATGACCAAGGCGGTGGAATCCGGCATGCCCAAACTGCGCATCGAGGAAGCGGCGGCGCAGCGCCAGGCGCGCATCGACCGCAAGGAAGAGATCATCGTCGGTGTCAACAAATACCAGCTCGAGGTGGAACCGGACGTCGACGTGCTCGACATCGACAATACCCAGGTGCGCGCCTCCCAGATCGCGCGCCTGGAAAAAGTGCGCGCCACCCGCGATGAAGCCGCTTGCCAGGCGGCGCTCGACAAGCTGACCGAAGCAGGAGAATCCGGCGAGGGCAACCTGTTGACCCTCGCGGTGGATGCCGCCCGCGCCCGCGCCAGCGTCGGCGAGATTTCCGACGCCCTGGAAAAAAGCTGGGGCCGCCACCGCGCCGAGCAGCGCACCATCAGCGGTGTGTACGGCTCCGCCTACAAAGGAGACACCATGTTCGAAGGTATTCAGGCCAGCGTCGAGAAATTCG